>CAXTJY010000007.1:8776-13862 GCA_964244395.1 uncultured Rhodovarius sp. | reverse complement strand
AGCTCACCCACCACCTCGCCGGCATCGACGGCCAGCCAGAGGTGGCGCACCCGCACCTGCGCATCCGCTTCGATGTCGGCGATCGCCGCGCACCAGGCGCCGCTTCCCTTGTAGCGGGCGGAGGCCAGGCCGCGGCCCATGCCCTCCCCGGCCCGCGCCGCGCCAGGCATTCGCAGCACGGCCTCGATCACCGCCCGCGCCCGCGGGTCGGTCAGGTTCGCCAGGCGGTACTCGGCCGGGTCCCGCCCCAGTTCGCCTGCGATCTGGTCCATCATGCTCTCGATGGCCAGCACGTTCACCGTGGCGCCCAGCGCCCGGAAGGAGGAGGTGCGCAGCGGCATGTCCAGCCAGCGATGCACCCGCACATCCAGCGCGCCGGTCACATAGGCGGGAATGGCATTGCGGTCCGCGCCACCGCCGCCGGCCTGGGGCGGGTTCAGCGCCGGCGGCACCGGGAAGGGCTGCGCCAGTTGGCTTGCGGCCAGCAGCGAAGGGGAAGCGGCGTTGCCGGGGCGGCTCAGGTGGCCGTTGCCATAGATGTCGTGTCGCCAACCCAGAATGCGGCCATCGGCGGCGACCGCGGCCTCGATCTCGACCAGCATGGCGGGCGCGAATGGGCTCCAGCCCAGCTCGTCCGCACGCGTCCATAGCAGGTGGACGGGGCGGCCCGGCAGGGCGCGCGCGACCAGGGCCGCGTCCAACGCGACATCGTCGGCGCCGTTGTGGCCATAGCAGCCGGCTCCTTCGCGATGCTGCACCGCCACCTGCGATGCCGGCAGGCCAAGCGCCAGGCCCAGATCACGCTTCAGCCCATGGATGTTCTGCGAATGCGACCAGACCTGCAGCCCGTCCCCGCCCCAGAGTGCCACGGCGCAACAGGTGCCGATCGACGCATGCGCCAGGAACGGACGGGAGAAGCCGGCCCGCAGGGCGTATGCCGGCGCTTCCGCCGTGCCGGGCCGGCTGGCGATCTCCGTGGTCTCGACCGGGGAGCGGAAGCGATCATGCAGTTCCGCCATCGGCGGCAGGGTATCGCTGGCCGCCCAGCGCAGCCGGGGTGCCAGCCGTTCGCCGGCGGCGGCCACCGCGGCCTCGCTGTCGCAGGCGATGGCCAGGAAATTGCCGTCGATGATCAACGCCACGCCATCCGGTGCTTCCGGCGCATGCAGCAGCGCCGCGCCGCGGCCGGGCGGCCGCAGCACCCGGGCGAAGCGCATGCCCGGCAGCCGCATGTCCTGGATGAAGCGCGGCGCGCCGAACACCTTGTCCGGCAGATCGCTGCGCGGCACCGGGCGGCCGGCGTGGCGGCGCGCCGCCACCGGCTTGGGCTCGATCTCGGCCGGCGCCTCGCAATCCAGCAGCTCGGCGGCGACTTCTGACCAGTAGGAGCCGACCGTCCGGCCATCCGGGGCGCGGAACACGCCGTCTTCGACGACAATCGCCTCGACCGGCACGCCGCTGCGCTGCGCGACCACGGCGATGTGGATGGCCCGCGCGGCGGCGCAGGCATGGCGGATGGCCAGCCCGCTATCCTGCACCGAGCGGCTGCCCGAGGTGGTGCCTTCATTGGCGCCGTGTTCGGTGCTCGCCGCCTCGACCGAGATGCGGCTGAGATCGACATCCAGCTCATCGGCGGCGATCTGTCCCAGGGCGGTGAGGATGCCCTGCCCAATCTCCACCTTGCCGGGGGTTACCAGCACGCGCCCCTCGGGCAGGATGCGCAGCCAGCTGGACAGGCGGCGGTTGGCGTTCAGGCTGCCGGGCAGGACCGGCGCGTTCACGCCGCCATTTCCCGCGCTGCCCGCAGCACGGCGCGCACCATGCGGTTGTGCGCGCCGCAGCGGCACAGGTTGCCCTCCAGCGCTTCCCGCACCGCGGCGTCATCCGGCGCCGGGTTGCTGGCCAGCAAGGCTGCCGCCCGCACCAGGATGCCGGAGAGGCAGAAGCCGCACTGCCCCGCCTGCTCGGCCAGGAACGCCGTCTGCAACGGGTGCGGCCGGTCCGGCGTGCCAAGCCCTTCCACGGTGGTGACCGCCCGGCCTGCCACCTCGTCAAGCCGCCGGGTGCAGGCAAAGGCCGGCACGCCGTCGAGCAGCACGGTGCAGGCCCCGCAGGCCTCGGCGCCGCAGCCCCAGCGGGTGCCGAACAGGCCAAGCCCGTCGCGCAAGGCATAGACCAGGGGCGTCTCGGCCGGCAGATCGAGGATGACGAGGGTGCCGTTGACGGTGAAGGCGGCGGTCAACCGGCTTGCCTCACCCGCCGCCATCCAGGCCCGCGCCGGAGGCCGACACCAGCTCCCGCCAACGCGGAATCTCCTCGGCGATGAACGCGCGCAGGGCCAGCGGCGAGGAGGTGTCGGGCTGTGCCCCCACCGCCTGCAGCCGGGCGACCATCGCCGGCGCGTTCAGCCCGCGCGCCATGGCCCCACTGAGTTCCTGGCACAGCGGCTCCGGCGTCGCTGCCGGAGCGACGAGACCGAAATACTGCGTCGCAAGGTAACCGGTCAGCCCAGCCTCCGACATCGTCGGCACCCCTGGCAGCACCGCGGCCCGGCCGGCCTCGGCCACCGCCAGCGGTACCAGCGTGCCGCGGGCGATGTGTTCCAGCAGCGTCGGCGCAGGCTCGAACATCATGTCCAGGCCCTGGCCGCCGATCAGGTTGATGATCGCCGGCGCGCTGCCGCGGAATGGCACATGGGAGATTTCAGTCCCGGCCATCTGGTTGAACAGCACCCCGGCCAGGTGCATCGCCGTGCCGGTGCCGGCCGATCCGAAGTTCAGTGCCCCGGGCCGTTGCTTCGCCAGGGCGATCAACTGCGCCACGCTGGTCACCCCCAGCTCGCGCCGCACCGCCAGCACGATGGGCACCGAGGCCACCTTGCCGATGAAGCCGAAATCCCGCAGCGGCGCATAGGTCAGGCGCGGGTAGAGGCTGGGGTTGATCGCCAGCACGCTGGTATTGGCCAGCAGCAGGGTCTGCCCATCCGGCTCCGCCCGGACCAGCCGGTCCGCGGCCTCCAGGCCGCTGCCGCCGCCGCGATTTTCCACCACGACGTTGCCGCCAATCTCCTGACGCAGCGCCTCCGCCAGGATACGGCCGACCCCATCGGCCGTTCCGCCGGGCGGCGCGCCGACGATGAGGATGAGGGGCCGGCGCGCCACCTGCGCCCCGGCGGGGCATGCCAGCGCCATGGCCGATGCCAGAACCTGCCTGCGGTCGAGCATGTTCACGTCCTTATCGCAGCGTTTCGGTGATCCAGTCGGCAGCGTGATCGATGCCGATCTGCCGGTCGTCGACATGGGCGTGCTGGGCGCCGCCCTCCTCCGCCGTGAAAATCCGCAACGCCTTGCGCTCGGTGCCCAGGGCATCGAACAGGCGCTGCGCATTTGCCACCGGGATGACGCGGTCCTCCGCGCCATGGGTGACCAGGAAAGGGCACGCCACCCGGGCGGCGGCGCCCGCGACGTCGAAACGTTCGGCGATGGCGATGGCGGCCTCGTCATCGGCCGCGCCGACCACCCAACGGAACTGGAAGTTGGATTGCGCGATGGTCCGCCCCGCGGCGCGGGCCCGGTCGGCCACCGCGCGCTGGAAGCCCGCCAGGTCCCAATGCGGCGCGGTCAGTGCCACGGCGGCGGCATAGCGCGGCTCGAAAGCCGCGACACGCACGGCGTAGTAGCCGCCGAAGGAATAACCCATGACGACGGCCCGGCTGGCATCGACTTCGGGACGCGACGCCACGTAGTCGAAGGCGGCGGCGCCGGCGATTTCGTAGTCGTGCCGCGCGCTGAGGCCGCGCAGGCGCAGGGACTCACCCTGCCCCGGGCCATCGATGGCCAGCGTGTGGAAGCCGCGCCGGGCGAATTCCAGCCCGGCGAACAGCACGCTCATCTCCTTGGCATTGTCCATGCCGTCGAACACGACGACCACGGGGGCCGGGCCCCTGACCGGCGCCCGCATGAACAGGCCCGGCAGGCTGGTGCCTTCATAGGGCACTTCCACGAAGTCGATCTCCGGGTGGCGGCCGCGCAAGCCGGCATGCAGGCTGCCATAGGCCTTTTCGCCCAGGGCACGCTTCTCCGGGCCCGGGGGCACGAAGCGTTCGCCGGTGAAGCGATACATCCCGGCGCGCAGCAGGAGATGGCCGGCGGTTTCGTTCGAGGCCGCCTGCGCCCGGCTTTCCAGCAACTCGGCCTCCGCCGTCCATTCCTCCAGCCAGGCCTGCAGCTCGCCCTGGCGCGGCGTCAGCCGGGCGCCGATCCGGTCGAATTCACGCATGGCGACGGCGCCGTAGGGCGCCATGCCCTTGCAGACGAGCATGGCGTTCGACCACAGCAGGTTGCCAGGGAAATGGTCGATCCAGGTCGGAAGAGCCGTGGCCATGAAAGCGGTCGTTCCCTGTCAGCGTCGCGCCCGATTTCGGATCACAATGAATTGGGTTACCCAATTCCAAAAGACTGGACCTCAGTCAGGCTTCCGGTCAAGCGTGGCCAATACCATGATGCACGAACCGCTGACCGCCGCCCCCGGCCAACGCTTTTCCGAAGAGGTGATCGCCCGCATCGCGCGTCTCGTGGCGCAGCGCGAGGTGACCCTGGACGGCCGATTTCCCAGCGAGCGCGCATTGGAGACGCGCTGGCGGGTCAGCCGGGTGGTGATCCGCGAGGCCTTTCGGGCGCTGGAGCTTCAGGGGGTGGTGGAAAGCCGGCGCGGTGGCGGCCGCTATCTGCGCTCCGACCTTCTACCCGACCCGGAGGCTCTTCGCCGGCGACGCCTGGATGCGGGGCGTGCCCAGCTGCTGGAGCTGTGGGAGGTGCGCGAGGTGCTGGAATGCAGGGCCGCCGCCCTGGCCGCGATGCGAGCCTCACCGGAGGAGATCGCGGCCATCGCAGCACCCCTGAGATTGATGACGGGGCCACCCGGCGAAGCGTTTCGTCAGGCCGATCAGAACCTGGCTTTCCACCTCGCGATCGCCCGGGCCTGCGGTAACCCGATGCTGCTGGAACTCATTACTGCCCTGCTCGGCCGATCGCAGGCGGCCGGGTTTCGAAATCTCGTGGGGCTCAACGTCTGGGCATCGCTTCAG
>CAXTJY010000007.1:5844-8766 GCA_964244395.1 uncultured Rhodovarius sp. | reverse complement strand
CCGTCCCATTCATGATGCGATTGCAGACCGGAACCCGACTTTGGCTGCGCTGACCATGCAGGCGCATTTCGAAGCGCTGCGGAGCAGCCTTGGTAGCGGGGAATGAAGATAATCAGCACGGCGACATCGCAGTGCCGGCTGGCCTCACGACTCCGCAAGCCCAGCCGCTGGATCCGGGCCGTCCCACCGACGCGGTCGCCGTCGATCTGCCGGCCAGCGCCGCCGCGTTGGGACCCGCCCGCCACGTGGTGCCGCCTTCAACGCCTCGAAGCTGGCATGGCAGACATTGAAGGTGCCGTTCAGGTCAATGTCGACCACCGCGCGCCAGCCATTTGGGGTCATCGCCTCGATCAACGCCACACGCCCCGACCAGAAGTTCGGGCTGGAAAATGCGGCGCTTCGGCCGGGCGGATGCGCCGGCCGCGTGGGTGCTGGACACTTTGGGCGTTTCTCCTTCGGCCGACATGCAAGGCGGTCCGTTCTGGCCGGGTGTCTAACCCCCCTTTTCCCTCCGATGGCCAATCCATTTCGGCATCACGTGATACCTGGATGAACAGTCGCTGCTGGATTTCGTTCAGAGCCGCCGCGACGCGATCTCAGCCCCCTCCACCAGCGACCGCAGCTTCACCCAGGCAATGTCCGGGTGCACGGCGCCAAAGCCGGCAAAGGTGCCGAACCCGCAATCCGTTCCGGCGATGACCCGGTCGGCGCCGACGATGCCGGCAAAGCGTTCGATGCGCTGCGCCACCAGCTCCGGGTGCTCGACGAAGTTGGTCGTGGTGTCGAGGCAGCCGGGGATCAGCACATAGTCATCCGGGATCGCGTTCTCGGCCCACACCGTCCACTCATGCGCGTGGCGAGGGTTGCTGGCCTCGAACAGCAGCGCCCGCGGCTTGGCTTTCAGCAGCGTGGCGAGCATCGCGGAGAGCGGGATGTCGCGGGTGTGCGGACCCTCGTAGTTGCCCCAGCAGATGTGCATGCGCACGCGGTCGGCCGGCACGTTGCGCAGCGCGCGGTTCAGTATTTCGACGTGGATTTCGGCGCGGCGCACGAACTCCGCCTCCGTTGCCTCGGCGTACAGCACGTGGCGGCCGAGGCCGAGGTCGGGCGCGTCGATCTGCAGGATGAGGCCGGCGGCGACGATGGCCTCGTATTCGTGGCGCATCCCTTCCGCCACATCCTCCATGTAGCTGTCCTCGTCGGGGTGGAAGGTGCTGGGCTGGAACAGCGCGATGACGCCGGGCGAGGCGCTGTTCATGAAGCCCCGTTCGTAGCCGGCGGCCTGCATGGCGGCGCGCATGACCTCCACGTCCTGCTGCACCGGCCGCATGTCCTTGACCGTGATCGGCCCGGTGCAGCAGGGGCGGCGATAGGTCGGTGTGCCACCCGCCTTGCCCAGCCGCTCCATATAGGCGGGGAACTCCTTCAGGTCGGCCGGGGCGCGGCGCGGGCTGTCGCCCTCGAAGCCGGTGAGCCGGTCCTTGATGTAGGTGGCGTAGGAGATCTTCGACGTCTCGCCGTCGGATGGGATGTCTATGCCCAGTTCCTTCTGCCGCCGCAGCACGGCGATGATCTCGTCGCGCATGACCTGGTCGTAGGCGGGGGCGTCCAGCGTATCGCCGCGCTCGCGGGCGAAGAGCAGGTCGGCGACCTGCTGGCTGCGCGGCAGGGAGCCGACATGGGTGGTCTGGATGCGGGCCATGTCAGGCAGCCTTCTGCGGCAGGAACTGCGCGGCCGCCGGGTCCTCGCCGCCGCGCACCACGAAGGCGACGCAGCCCTCCGCGCCAGCGGTGAAGCTGCGGGCCGCTCCCGTTGGGGTCGTGAAGGTGTCCCCCACCTGCAGCGCCAGGCTTTCACCCGCCACCTCCAGCGTCATGCTACCGGACTGGACGAAGATCACTTCCTCCTCCGCCCGCGTATGCGCCGGGACGGCGGCCCCGCCGGCCATGCGAAGGCAGCGCAGGGTGAAGCCATGCGGCCACCAGCCGGTGATCGGCCCAGCTTCGAAGCCGTCCCGCGTGGCGCGCGGCATGATCACCGGGCATTCCTCCACACCCGGCGCGGTGAGCCCACCGCCGGGCCTCAGCGCATCGAACCGCACCACGCAGCCGGCCAGCTGCTCGTTGGAGGGGCTGCGCAGCGCCGCCATATCAGCCGCGGAGGGCGGCTGCTGCCGCCGCCTGTCCGCCGGTACCGTCTCGCCCTGGGTGGTGTCCACCAGCTTGCCGCCCTCGAGCAGCACCAGCCCGTGCTGCTCCGCCAGGTCGAACACCGGCGGCGACCAGGTGACCTTGCCCGGGTCGTCGCCGCCCAGCGCGGCGAACAGGAAGCCGGTGTCGTCGCCGATGTTCTCGAAGCCGCGGAACATGCGAGTGGGAATGCTGATGGTGTCCCCCGGCCCAAGATCGACATGCCCATCCTCACGGTGCGGCCCCCACACGAAGCGCCACTGCCCGGTATGCACCACGAACACCTCCGCCGTATCATGGCTGTGCTGGCTGTTCAGGCAGCCGGGCGGCTGCCGGGCGCCGCCAATGTTGAAGCCGTGCGGCTCCGGGATGTGCACGTGCTGGTTTGGGTTCTCCGACACGCCCGGCCCGATCAGCGTGAAATTCTCCTTCTCCGATGAGCCGGGCGAGCGGCTGTCCACGAAGGCGTTGCGGCAGGGCCGCAGCTCGGCGTAGCGGATGAGGCGGTCGGACAGGTTCATGGCTGGTCCTTGAGACGGAGCGTGGTGCCGGGGTCGAAGAGGGACAGGCGCGAGGTGTCCAGCGCCAGCCCGATGGGGGTGCCGATGGCGGCGCGGAAGCCGCGGTCGGCGCGGGCGGACAGCCGGCTGCCGCCGACATCGGCGGTGACCAGCGTGGCCTCGCCGGTCAATTCCACCGAGCCGGAGTCGGCCGGCTCGAGCCCGGCGATGA
>CAXTJY010000007.1:0-5834 GCA_964244395.1 uncultured Rhodovarius sp. | reverse complement strand
ACGGTGTAGATGGCGGCCGGCATGTCGCCCTGGCCCGCGGCCACCACCGTCAGGTCCTCTGGCCGGATGCCCAGCACGGCGGCGCCGCGATGCGCCGACCGCACCGGGATGGTGATGCCGCCCGCAGCGGTGAAGCGGCCATCCTGGATGTCCCCTTGGAGCAGATTCATCGGTGGCGAGCCGATGAACCCGGCGACGAACAGATCGGCCGGCTGGTCGTAGATGTCCTCCGGCGTGCCGAGCTGGCGGATCTCGCCCGCATGCATCACCGCCACCCGATGCGCCAGGGTCATCGCCTCGATCTGGTCGTGCGTGACATAGACCGTGGTGACGCCCAGCTCATGCTGCAAATGCTTGATCTCGGCGCGGGTGGAGACGCGCAGCTTGGCGTCGAGGTTGGACAGCGGCTCGTCCATCAGGAAGGCGCGGGGGCGGCGAATGATGGCCCGGGCCAGCGCCACCCGCTGCCGCTGCCCGCCGGAGAGTTCCCGCGGCTTGCGGTGCAGCAGCGGGCCCAGCTCCACCTTGTCCGCCGCCGCCTTCACGGCCGCTTCGCGGTCGGCGCGGGAGGCGCCGCGCAGCTTCAGCGGGTAGCCGATGTTGTCGGCCACCGTCATGTGCGGATACAGGCCATAGGATTGGAACACCATGGCGATGTCGCGCTCGCGTGGCGGCAAGTCGTTCACCCGCTGGCCGCCGATGCGGATGTCGCCTGACGTCGGTTCCTCCAGCCCCGCGATCATCCGCATTGTCGTGGTCTTGCCGCAACCCGACGGCCCCAGCAGCACCATGAACTCACCATCGCGGATGGCGAGCGATTGCCGCTTCACCGCGATGAAGCTGCCCCAGGATTTGCTGAGGTCGGTGAGATCGATGGCGGCCATTACTTCACGGCTCCGCCGGTCATGCCGCGCACGAAGTGGCGCTGGATGACCGATGACAGAAGGAACATGGGGATGGAGATCAGGATGCCGGCGGCAGCGATGAGCTCCCACAGATCGCCCCGCTCGGTGCGGAAGCGGGTGATGCCGACCGGCAGCGTCACCGCATCGTCCCGCGTCAGGATCAGGGCGAAGAGGAACTCGTTCCAGGTCAGCACGAAGGAGAAGACGGTGGTGACCACCACGCCGGGCCAGACCATGGGCACGACGATGTCGAGGATGACGCGCAGCCGGGTGGCGCCATCGACCAGCGCCGCCTCCTCGCTTTCCGGCGGCACGGCATCGAGGAAGCCCTTCAGCATCCACACCGCGAAGGGGGTTACGATGGCCAGGTTGACGATGACCAGCGCCCAGGGCGTGTCGAGCAGGTTGAGGTCGCGGAACAGCAGGTAGAAGGGCAGCACGATCACCACCGCGGGCACGAACTGGGTGGCGAGGATCATGAAGAACCACAGCCCCTTCAGCGGCATCTCGAACCGGCTGAAGGAATAGGCCGCCAGGGTGGCGGCCGGGATCGAGATCAGCACCGTCAGCGTCGCCACCACCAGGCTGTTCCACAGCGTGTGGCCGATGTTCCAGGGGTGGGAGAAGATGGTGCGGAAATTGTCGAAGGTGGGAGTGAAGACGAAGCTCAGCCCCAGCAGATCAACAGGCCGCTTGAACGCCGTCAGCGCCATCCACAGGATGGGGAAGAGGATCAGGAACAGCACCAGAAGAAGCACGGCGCCCTGCACGCCGCGCCAGAAGGCCTGGCGACTCATAGCTCGGGCTTCCGCAGCACCAGCTTCATGTACCAGACCGACAGCGACACCAGCATGGCCGTCAGGATCCACGCCACCGCGGATGCGTAGCCCATGTCGTACCAGCGAAAGGCGATGGAATAGACCAGGTAGGCCAGGGTGACGGTGGAGTTGCCGGGGCCACCGCCAGTCAGCGTCACCACCTGGTCGAACATCTTGAGCGCGAACACGGTCTTCAGGATGGCGACGATGGCCAGCACCGGCAGCAGCGCCGGGAAGGTGACGTCGCGAAAGACCTGCCACTCGGTGGCGCCGTCCATCCGCGCGGCTTCCTCCGGCTCGCGTTGCAGGGCGGACAGGCCGCCCAGCACCACCAGCGTCATGTAGGGCACCCAGCGCCAGGCGTCGGACAGGACCAGCACCAGCAGCGCCGGCCAGCGGTCCCCCAGCCAGACGAAGCCCTGCAATGGCGGCACGATGACCCCCGCCAGCCAGGTGAACACCCCCAGCTCCGCATTGAACATGAAACGGAACGAGATGCCGACCAGGGCCGGCGACACCGCGAAGGGCAGGATCAGCACGGCGCGGGTGGCGGATTGCAGCACGCCGGCGCGGCGCAGCAACAGCCCAAGCCCCAGCGAGCACAGCACCGTCAGCGTCACGTCGATCAGGACGAAGGTGCCGGTGACCGTCAGCGCATTCAGGAAGTCCGGGTCGTCCGTCACCGCGGTGACGTAGTGCTCCAGCCCGATATAGGGGCCAGGCGTGAGGCTGCGCGTCAGCCGCCAGTCGCGGAAGCTGGTGCTGAGCGACACCGCCAGCGGCCAGATGGTGGTGCCCAGCACCAGCACCGCAGCCGGCAGCAGCAGCAGGTATTTGAGGTGGCGGTCCCTCACCCGCGGCGTGCGATCCGGCGCACCGTCGCGGCGGCGGCATTGAACGCCTCCGGCACCGTGCGGGCGCCGGTAGCCGCCTCGTTCATCGCGGTCTCCAGCGCTTCGCTGATCTGCGGCCATTCCGGGCCGAAGGCGATGCTCTGCGTCTCGCGCAGCCCCTCCGCGGCCAGGCGGTGCATGCCGCCGAAGCGGGCGTTCACCGCCTCGTCGAGCAGGTTTGGCTGCATCACGGCCACCACGTCGTTCTCGCGCGGGTCGAGCAGCACCTCGCGTTCCAGCGCCGGGTTGGCGATCCATGTCAGCAGCTCGGCCGCCGCGTCCTTGCGGCGGGAGCGGCGGGTGATGCCCCACACCCAGGTGTTGGTGAAGGTGGTGCGCGGCCGGCCGGCATAGTGCGGCATGGCGGCGAAGCCGAGCTGCGGCTCGGTCAGGCGCGAGGATTGCGGGTTCAGCAGCGTGCTGCGCACCCACCACCACACCGGCAGCATGGCGCAGTTGCCCTGGCCCATGAAATTCACCGCGTCCTGCTCGGCGAACGAGACGCTGCCGGGCGGCACCACGCGGTGGCGGCGCAGCAAATCCACGTAATCCTGCACCGATTGCAGCCCGGCCGGGCTGTTGAATGCCGGCTGCCCCTGGGCGTCGAACAACTGCCCGCCACGGCCCCACAGGAAGTTGTACCACATCATCAAATTCTGGCCGTTGTTGCGGCCGTATTGCACCGACAGGCCGGTCATCCCCGGCTCCCGCTGCTGGATGGCTTGCGCGGTGGTGACGACATCCTCCCAGGTCTCCGGCACAGCGATGTTGTGCTTCTCGAAAATGTCCTTGCGGTAGAACAGCAGCTGCACATGACCGCGGCTGGGCAGACCCAACAGGACATTGCCCACCCGGCCCTGGCGCAGATGCGCCTCCGGCCAGCGGTCCAGCGGGATCTGCTTGGCCCGCACCCGGGCATCCAGCGGCTCCAGCATGTTGGTCAGCGATGCGACCCACTGGTCCATCACCACCACCAGGTCGAAATCGCCGCCGCCGCCGACCATCTCGGCCGTCAGCGATTCGCGCATGCTGGCGAAGGGCACGAAGGTGTAGCGGGCGGTGATGCCGGTCTGCTCTGTGAAGGCGGCCAGCCGGGCCTCATGCGCGCGGAACTGGCTGGCGACGACGCACAGCACTTTCAGCTCGGTGCCCGCGTAGGGCTTGCCGGGGGCCAGGCCCGGCGTGGCATTGACCTGGGCGGCGGCGGTGCCCGCGGCCATGCCGCCGGCCAACACCGGCAGGGTGCGTCGCTGCAACATCACGTTCCTCCTGTTTTCTTGCACTCAGCTTGCATGCGTATGCAAACCCTGTCCAGACTCGCACCGATGGCAACCAGGCATGTGACTGCGGAGGAGGTGGCCCAGGCCGCGGGCGTCAGCCAGTCGGCCGTCTCGCGCGCCTTCACCCCTGGTGCCAGCATCTCCCTGCCGATGCGGGACCGGGTGCGGGTGGCGGCGGACGCGCTGGGCTATAGGCCCAACGCCATCGCCCGGTCGCTGATCACCAGCCGTTCCCGCATCATCGGCGTGGTGGCCGCCTATCTGCACAACCACTTCTACCCCAGCGTGATCGACACGCTGTCCCGCGAGTTGCAGGCACGCGGCCACCAGATCCTGCTGTTGACGATGGACGGCGCGGAAGGGGCGGATGCGACGCTGGACGCGCTGCTGCGCTACCGCGTGGACGCGGTCATCCTGGCCTCGGTCACCCTGTCGTCAGGGCTTGCGCTGACCTGCCGGGCGGCCGGCATCCCGGTACTGCTGTTCAACCGCACCTCACGCGCGCCGGGCGTGGGGAGCGTCACCGGCCAGAACCGCGCTGGGGGACGCGCCATCGCCCGCCATTTCCTCGCGACCGGGCGACGGCGGCCTGCTTTCATTGCCGGTGTCGAGGACAGCTCCACCAGCCGCGAGCGCGAGCGCGGCTTCGTGGAGGGCCTGCGCGAGGCGGGGGTGGCGCTGCACGGGCGGGAGGTGGGGCATCTGCGCTTCGAAGGCGCGGCCGAGGCAACGCGGCGGTTGCTGCGGCAGAGGCAGCCGCCCGACGCGATCTTCGCCGCCAACGACCACATGGCCATCGCCGCCATGGGCGTGGCGCGGCACGAAATGGGGATGGCGGTGCCGGGCGAACTGGCGCTGGCCGGCTTCGACGACACCGAGCCGGCTGGCTGGCCGGACATTTCACTCACCAGCTACGCCCAGCCGGCGGCCGAGATGGCCCGCAGCACCGCCGAGGCCGTGATGGCGATGCTGGACCGGCCGGGCGAGCCGGCGCGCCGGCAGGTGGTGCCGGGGCGGCTGATGGTGCGCAACTCCAGCGCCCCCTCCCCGCCGCACATCCGCTTGCCTGACGGCACAGCCGGGCTCACGAAGCCAGAAAAGAACCTTTGAGGAACTTCGCATGATTCCGACCCGACGCAGCGTGCTCGGCGCCGCAGCCCTGTCCGCGCTCGCCCGGCCGGCAGCGGCGCAGAACAACTACCCTTCCCGACCCATCACCGTGATCACCGGTGCCCCGGCGGGCGGCCTGACCGACGTATCCACACGCGCGAGGAGCTTCTGCCGGTCGGCTTCAACTTTCGCTCTCCTTTCATGCTGCACGTCCATCCCGCCCTGCCGGTGCCCAACGTCGCCGCAGAGGCGTCCAGAACCAGCGGCCCGTAGCGATAGCGTAAGGCATTGAAAGAGAGAGCGCCGCCCACCTCATCCACTCTCCCGATCGCGAGGGGCAGCGAGAGGCGAAAGAATGTGGGACGTCCATCGTAAGTCCGATCGCAGCCCCTCACATCCAAGGCCATGACCGTGGACACCTCCATCCCCTCGCGACGAATCAGGGTTGTGGACCTGGAAACGACGGGCGACAGCTTTGCCAATGGTGGCGTCGTCGAGATCGGCTGGCAGGATCTGGAGCAGGGCCCAAACGGCGTCTGGGCGCTGCAAAACGGGCCGGGAACGCGCCTGGTGAACCCCGGACGGCCGATTTCCGCCGTGACCTCGGCTATCCACCACATCATTGACGAGGATGTGGCGGATGCGCCGTCGTGGCTCAGCGTGGCTCCCGGAATTCTGCAGGCTTCCGGTATCGCTGCCCTCGCCGCGCACCGTGCCGGGTTCGAACAGCGCTGGTGCGCCCAGGCCGCCGGCCGCGCGAGATGGATCTGCACCTATAAATGCGCCCTGCGGGTTTGGCCGGACGCGCCGTCGCATTCCAACCAGGGC
>CAXTJY010000006.1:0-20132 GCA_964244395.1 uncultured Rhodovarius sp. | reverse complement strand
ACCCGGGCTGCCAGTCTACGGTGATCGTCGCCTCGAACGCCTCGCCCACCGCGGCGCAGATGCGCTTGATGTGGCCTTCCACCGCCACCCGCGTCTCCTTCTTCAGGGTGCGGACGGTGCCGTGGATGTCGGCGACTTCGGGGATGACGTTGGAAGCGCTGCCGGCGTGGAACTGGCACAGGCTGATCACCACGCTGTCCAGCGGATCGACGCGGCGCGACACGATGCCCTGCAGTGCCACTACCAGATTGCACCCCACCAGCACCGGGTCGATGGCCATGTGTGGCCGCGCCGCATGCCCGCCCAGGCCGCGGATGTGGATGTGCACGCGGTCCGCCGCCGCCAGGATCGGGCCGGCCACGATCGACGTCTGCCCCAGCTCGAGCGACGGGTCGTTGTGGATGCCGTACACGCTGTCACAGGGGAAACGGTCGAACACGCCCTCCTCGACCATCACCCGGCCACCGCCGCCACCCTCTTCCGCCGGCTGGAACAGGAAGTTCACGGTGCCGTCGAAATTGCGCGTCTCGGCCAGATACTTCGCCGCGCCGAGCAGCATGGCGGTGTGCCCGTCATGGCCGCAGGCGTGCATTTTGCCGGGCGTCTTCGAAGCGTGCGGCGCGCCGGTCTCCTCGGTCATCGGCAGCCAGTCCATGTCGGCGCGCAGGCCTATGCTGCGGCCCGAGTCGCCGTTCTTCAGCACGCCCACCAGCCCGGTGCCGGCGATGCCGCGATGCACCTCGATACCCCAGCTCGCCAGCTTCTCGGCCACCATCGCGCTGGTCGCATGTTCCTGGAAGCCGAGCTCCGGGTTGGCGTGAATGGCTTGGCGCCACTCCGCAATCTCGGGGGCCATGGCGGCGATGCGGTTGTTGATGGGCATTGCGGTCTCCGGAGTTTGCGCCACCCTACGCCCGGCGGATCGGGAGGAAAACATATGCTGCTCGCGCTCGACCAGGGCACCACCTCGACCCGCGCCATCCGTTTCGACGCGACCCTGCGGCCACTGGCGACCGCGCAGCGCGAGCTCGTCCAGTTCTTCCCACAGCCCGGCTGGGTGGAGCACGAGCCGGAACACCTCATCGTCGACAGCATTGCGGTGCTGCGTGAGGCGGCTGGCGACCACCGCATTGCAGCCATCGGCATAACCAACCAGCGCGAGACCACCCTGCTTTGGCGACGCGACACCGGCCACGCCGTGCACCGCGCCATCGTCTGGCAGGATCGCCGCACGGCCGAGGCCTGCGCCCGACTGCCGGCAGCCCTGATCGCCGAGCGCACCGGCCTGCTGCCCGACCCGTATTTCAGCGCCACCAAGCTGGCTTGGCTGCTGGACCATGTGCCCGGCGCGCGGGCAGACGCGCAGGCCGGCCGGCTGTGCTTCGGCACGGTGGACAGCTTTCTGCTCTTCCGCCTGACCGGCGGCCGCGTCCACGCCACCGACGCCACCAACGCCAGCCGTACCATGCTGTGGAACATCCACACCGGCGAGTGGGACCCCGACCTGCTGCGGCTGTTCGACATCCCCCCTGCCCTGCTGCCCGAAGTGCGGGACTGCGCCGCCGAGTTCGGCACCACCGACGTGCTGGGCCGCTCCGTGCCGATCCGCGGCATCGCCGGCGACCAGCAGGCGGCCACCATGGGGCAGGCCTGCTTCGAGCCCGGCATGCTGAAATCCACCTATGGCACCGGCTGCTTCGCCCTGCTGGTCACCGGCGCCGCCTTGCCCTCGCGCCACCGGCTGTTGACCACCCTGGCCTGGCAGCTCGGTGGCGCCCGCACCTACGCGCTGGAGGGCGCCATCTTCAACGCGGGCAGCACCGTCCAGTGGCTGCGTGATGGGCTCGGCCTCATCGCCAGCGCCGCCGAGGCCTCGGCGCTGGCACCGCTGGCCGACCTCGACAGCGGCGTGCATCTCGTGCCCGCCTTCACCGGGCTCGGCGCACCCTGGTGGGACGCCGGGGCGCGGGCCGCCATCACCGGCCTGACCCGTGGCGCAGGTCGTGCCGAAATAGCCGCCGCCGCGCTGGAAGCCGTGGCGTTTCAAACCCGCGACCTGCTGGACGCCATGGCGGCCGACATGGGCACATCTGCCACAACCCTCCGGGTCGATGGCGGCATGGCTGCCAGCGATTGGACGATGCAGCGCCTGGCCGACATCACCGGCTGCGCGGTGGACCGTCCCCAGGTTACCGAAACAACCGCGGCCGGCGCGGCCTGGCTTGCCGGCCTGCAATCCGGCCTCGTCCCCGGCCCGCCCGAAGCCCGGACGCTCTGGCGACGCGACCGGCGCTTTACCCCCGGCATGCCGCCGGCCCAGGCCAACCAGCGCCACGCCGCCTGGCTGGACGCCTTGCGACGGGTGCGCTGACGGGAATAGAAGGGTTCGGGCCTTCCCTTTGCGGTGCCCGACCTCATCTGCAGCCCCGTTCCACCACCGGCAGCAAGCAAGACGGACCATGGTTTGCCAGACAGCGACAGCCTAGCCTTCCTTTCCGGCGGCGGTGAGATGGGCTCCCGGGTCGCCGCCCTGGACTGGTCGGGCACGGCGGTCGGCCCGCTCAACGGCTGGCCGCTCAGCCTCCGCTCGGCGGTGGGCCTACTGCTGCGCTCGCCGGTCGCCATGGTGCTGCTGTGGGGCGAGCCCGGCACCATGATCTACAACGACGCCTATGCCGGCTTCGCGGGCGCGCGCCATCCCACTCAGCTCGGCATGCCGGTGCGGGAAGGCTGGCCGGAGGTGGCCGACTTCAACGACCACGTCATGAAAACCGGCCTGGCCGGCGGCACCCTCGTCTTCCGTGACCAGGAATTGACGCTGTACCGCGACGGCACGCCGGGGCAGGTCTGGATGGACCTCTACTATTCCCCCGTTCCGGGCGACGACCAGCAGCCCGCCGGCGTCATCGCCATCGTGGTCGAGACCACCGCAAGGGTCGCCGCCGACCGCTGGCTGCAGGGCGAGGCGGCGCGGCTGCGCGAAATGTTCGAACACGCGCCTACCTTCTTCGCGCTGCTGAGCGGCCCTGAACACCGCTTCGAATTCGCCAACCCCGCCTATATGCGGGTGGTCGGCGATCGCTCTCTGATCGGACTGCCGGTGCGGCAGGCGCTGCCCGAGCTGGAGGGCCAGGGCTTCTTCGAATTGCTGGACCAGGTCCACGCCACCGGCATGCGACATTCCAGCGCGGTCATGCCCGCGATGCTGTCCCGTGGCGAGGGCGGCGCGCTGGAGGAGCGCTTCGTCGAGTTCGTCATCGAGCCGGTGCGCGACGCGACGGGCGGCCTGCGCGCCGTCATGGTGCAGGGCAGCGACGTGACCGAGCGGGTCCAGGGTGAGCAGGCGCTGCGCGAGAGCGAGGCCCGCTTCCGCGGCTTCGCCCAGGCCATGCCCAACCAGGTGTGGACCGCCTACCCCGATGGGCAGCTGGACTGGTTCAACGACCGCGCCCTGGCCGAGCTGGGCGCCACGCATGAAGAGCTGGCCGGCACTGGCTGGACGGCGATGGTCCACCCCGACGACCTGCCCGCGGCGGGGCAGCGTTGGGCCGCCTCGCTCACCAGCGGCCTACCATATGAAACGCAGTTCCGGCTTGGCCGCGAGGATGCGGGTTGGCGCTGGCACATCGCCCGCGCCACCGCCGTGCTGAACGGCGACGGCGCCATCAGCTATTGGATCGGCACCAACACCGATATCGAGGAGCAGAAGGCGGCCGAGGCGGCGTTGGCCCAGCTGAACGCAACGCTGGGCCAGACGGTGGCGGCCCGCACCGCCGAGCGCGACCGGATGTGGCGCCTCTCCACCGACCTGATGATCGTGCTGGACAGCGACGCCCGCATCGCCGCCGTGAACCCGGCATGGGGTCGGCTGCTGGGGTGGCCGGTGAATGAACTGAGCGGCCGCTCGCTGCTCGACTTCCTCCATCCGCAGGATCAGGAGGCGGCGCGCCTGGAGGTTGGCCGCGTGCTGGAGGGGACATCGGCGCAGCGCTTCGAGGGGCGCTTCCAGACCGCCGCCGGCGGCTGGCGCGTGCTGTCCTGGACCGCCGTGGCGGAGGGCGGTTTCGTCCACGGCGTGGGCCGCGACATGACTGCCGAGCGTGCCGCCGCCAAGGCCCTGGAAGAAAGCCAGGCTGCGCTGCAGCAGGCGCAGAAGATGGAGACGGTGGGCAAGCTCACCGGCGGCGTGGCGCATGACTTCAACAACCTGCTGCAGGTGATTTCCGGCAACCTGGAGCTACTGGCGGAGGAGGCCGGCAGCCATGGAAAGTCGCGCCAGCTGGTGAGCCAGGCGATGGACGCGGTGGGGCGTGGTGCCAGGCTGGCCGGGCAGCTTCTGGCCTATGCCCGCCGGCAGCCGCTGGCGCCCAAGGTCGTGAACGTCGGTCGCCTCATCCGCAACATGGACGACCTCCTGCGCCGCACCCTGGGCGAGACCGTCGAGGTGGAGACCGTCATCGCAGGCGGGCTGTGGAACTGCATGGTCGATCCCATCCAGATCGAAACGGCGCTGCTGAACCTGGCGATCAACGCCCGCGACGCCATGCCAACCGGCGGTCGGCTGACCATCGAGGCCGGCAACACCTCGTTGGACGACGCCTATGTCCGCCAGCATGAGGAGCTGCGCCGCGGCCAGTACGTGATGCTGGCGGTGACCGACACCGGCAGCGGCATGGAGCCGGCGGTGATCGAGCAAGCCTTCGAGCCGTTCTTCTCGACCAAGCCCGAGGGGCGCGGCACCGGCCTCGGCCTCTCGATGGTCTATGGCTTCGTCAAGCAATCCGAAGGCCATGTGAAGATCTACAGCGAGATGGGCCACGGCACCACGGTGAAGATCTACCTGCCCCGTTCCGCACTCAGCGAGGACGTCGAAGCGCGCCGCGTTGAGGGCCCCGTGGTCGGCGGGCGCGAGACCATCCTGGTGGCGGAGGACGACACCGAAGTGCTGGCCACCGTAGTCGCGCTTCTGGGCGGCCTCGGCTACCGGGTGCTGACGGCGCGCGACGCGGCTTCGGCGCTTGTGGTGATCGAGAGCGGCGCGCCCATCGACATGCTGTTCACCGATGTGGTGATGCCCGGCCCGATGCGCAGCCCTGAGCTGGCGCGCCGGGTGCGGGAGCGCAGCCCGCACATCGCCGTGCTGTTCACCTCCGGCTATACCGACAATGCCATCGTCCATGGCGGAAGGCTGGATGAGGGGGTGGAGCTGCTCTCCAAACCCTATACCCGCCAGGCGCTGGCGCGGAAGGTGCGGGAGGTGCTGGCTGCGGCGGCCAAGCTGCGCGCCCCGCCCCCGGCCCCCCGGCGGGTGCTGCTGGTGGAGGATGACCCGATCATCCGGATGGGCAGCATTAGCCTGCTCAAGCGGCTGGGCCATGTGGTGGTGCCGGCCGCGCATGCCGAGCAGGCGTTGCGGTTGATCGAAAGCGAGCCAGCCTTCGACGTGCTGTTCACCGACATCGGCCTGCCAGGCATGCGGGGCGACGCGCTGGCGGCGCGGGTGCGGCAATCCCATCCCGACATGCCGGTGGTGTTCGCCACCGGCTACAACGACTCGCCGGAGCTTGATGGGCGGGTGGCGTATGTGGCCAAGCCGTTTGGCCGCGCCGAGGTGGAACGGGCGCTGGCGGCGGTGCTGGGGTAGCGGGCCATTGAGCGGGGATGGCTCCGAAGGCGCATTTGTTTGCGGCAGCTCGAAAAGCACCACCGTTGCGCGCGATGCCAAGTAGCAGCACGAACGCGGCGTGGGGGGCGGGCATCCGTCGCTTCCTCCCGCTATCTGTCCCGGCCCGGGGCGGTTGCGCGAAGGCGGCATCGCGGCATGATCGGGGCCAGTGTGGACGGCTACCGGACACACCGATGAAGGACGCACCCCATGTCAAACGCCGAAGCCTCGCCCACCCGCAACACGCCGAATGGCGGCTATTCCTACATTCCCGCCGTCTTCCAGTACTCTTCAGGGGTGAAGGCGCTGCCGGGCTACCGGCTGGAGCGGGTGCGCCTCAGCCGCCTTCTGCCCATGGCCGCGGGCTTCGCCTGCATTCGCGCCCACCTCGAATCGCTGGGCGTGCCGCTCACCGCCTTCGCCGCCTGCGAGCTCCGCTCCGCCCTGCCCTTTACCGATGCCGGGTTTCGCGAATTCAACCTGGCCTATGTCGAGACGCTGAAGGCGTGGGGCATCTTTGAGGGCGAGGACAATCCGGTAGCCCGCAGCAACGTGTGCCCGGAGCTGGATCCGCCCGGCGAATCCGGGTTCTATGCCTTCACCTACGCCGTGCCGGACACCGCGGCGGCGCCGAGCTTCCTGATCGCCGGCGGAGCCGAGAGGCGCAGCGGGGGTACACCGCAGGAAGGGATCGTGGCCTATGGCGACACCTCGCCCGAAGGGATGCGCGACAAGGCGAGGCAGACGCTGGGCGAGATGGAGCGCCGTCTGGCCGCCTTCGGCTATGGCTGGGCGGACACCACGGCGGTGCAGGTCTATACTGTTTATGACCTGCATCCCTTCTTCCTGGATGAGATCACCGCCCGCGGTGCCGCCCGGAGCGGCCTGACCTGGCACCCGTGCCGCCCGCCGGTAGAGAAGCTCGATTTCGAGATGGACTGCCGCGGGCTGGACCGGGAGCTGATTCTGCAAGCCTGAGCCGGGCGGCGGGCTACTCGGCTGCCTGGGGCGGCGCGGTCGCGCCGTGCTTGGGCGCATGAGCCATGTCGTTCATCGCCTGCTGCACATGCGCGGAGAAGACGAACTCCGCCGGCCGCTGCTTCGACAGGTCGATCTCCGGGGCAAAGTCACCTTCGGTCCGCGGCCCGCGCAACTGCGCCGCCACCGCCTTCCACGGCCGCTTGATCGCATCGATCGCGGCCGTCGCCTCGAAGCCGGAATGCACCATGCAGTCGGCGCATTTTTCGTAGTTGCCGACGCCGTATTTGTCCCACTCCGTCGTGTCCATCAGCTCGGCGAAAGTCTTGGCGTAGCCTTCGCCCAGCAGGTAGCAGGGCCGCTGCCAGCCGAAGACGTTTCGCGTCGGGTTGCCCCAGGGGGTGCAGGCGTAGGTCTGGTTGCCGGCCAGGAAGTCCAGGAACAGCGGCGAATTGCCCATCCGCCACTTCGTCTCGCCCTTGTTGCGGGCGAACACGTCGCGGAACAGTTCCTTGGTCTTTTGGCGGTTCAAGAAGTGCTGCTGGTCCGGCGCCCGCTCATAGGCATAACCAGGGCTCAGCATGATGTTGTCCACGCCCATTGCGGTGACGTCGTCAAAGAACTTCGCGGTGCGTTCGGGGTTGGCGTTGTTGAACAGGGTGCAGTTGATGGCGGTGCGGAAGCCCTTTTCCCGCACCTTCCGCAGCGCCTCGACGGCGCGGACATACACGCCCTCCTGGCTCACCGCCCAGTCATGCTGCGCCTGGTCGCCGTCCAGATGGATGTCCCAGATGAAGCGCGGATGCGGCTTGTAGGCATCCATCCGCTTTTCCAGCAGCAGCGCGTTGGTGCACAGGATGACGATGCGGCCCTGCTTCAGCAGACCCTCCACGATCTGCGGCATTTCCTTGTGCAGCAGCGGCTCGCCACCCGCGATGGCGACCACCGGCGCGCCGCATTCGATAGCGGCGTTCAGGCTGTCCTCGACCGAAAGGCGCTTGTTCAGGATGGCGTCCGGATAGTCGATCTTGCCGCAGCCGGCACAGGCCAGGTTGCAGCGGAACAACGGCTCCAGCATCAGCACCAGCGGGAAGCGCTTGCGGCCCATCAACTGCTGCTTCAGCACATAGGCCGCAACCTTGGCCTGCTGCGCGAGGGGAATGCCCATTCGAGTAAATGCTCCTGGAATCGAACGCCTGGAAGATGGGGCTTAGCATGCCGGGGCGGAAGAGCGACAGGGGCTCCGCTTCAGCGCCGCCCCTGCGCCAGCCGCGCGGTGGCGGCAAAGCTGCGCTGGCCATCGGGTTGTCCCCAGGCACGCCAACGCCGCGTCCAGCAGGGCACGGTCACGGGAGGGCAGGCCGACCAGGAATGCGCCCACCATCCCCTCGCCCGCAAGCCACGGGGTGTACCAATCCGCGAAATCGGCGAAATCCCAGGACCGCAGCCTCCGCCGGCAGGTCCAGCCGATCCAGAAAGGCTTCGGCCAGCATCCGGCTCCAGCGGCCCAGGCCCAGCCCGTAGCCGGCGGGGTCCAAGGCGATGTAGGTCAGGGCACCCGGCTATAGCGGAAGTCGCAATGGCTGGCGCCGCCCATGATGGTCTGGGTGCGGCTCAGCTTCAACTTCGGGTCATAGCCGTCGCAGAACGCGCCATCGCGGTTGCAGGACAGGATGGCACCCAGACCGCCCAGCCCCATCTCGCGATAGGTCTCCGCATAGCGGCAGCGCTTCACGTTCAAGTCAAAATGTTCCTCGTCCTGCCGCAGCACGTCGATGACGAGCGCGTCGTCGCGCGTCCAGCGCGGCAGGATGGCGGCGAAATGTGCAATGGATGGCTGGTCGGTCTCGGCGGCCGCGGCCGCCCCGGCCTGTTCGGCCAGCTTGATGATGGCGCGTTCCATGATGCCGCGCGCCGCCTCCTCGCCGATGCTGGCGGCCATTTCCTCGTAGATGCCCTTGGCGAACGCCGCCTCGATGCGGCGCTGCGTTAGGATGCCCAGGGGCTGATCGACAGCTTCGGCGGCGCCCTCGGTGCCCACGCCGGATCTCCGCGACCTAATGGCCACGTAGGATCTGGCTGAGGAAGAGCTGCAGCCGCTCCGTCTGCGGGTTTTCGAACAGGCTGTTGGGCTCACCCGATTCCACGATCTCGCCGCGGTCCATGAACACCACGCGGTCGGCTACCTGCCGCGCGAAGCCCATTTCGTGGGTGACGCAGATCATGGTCATGCCGGTCTCGGCCAGCATCACCATGGTGTCGAGAACCTCCTTGATCATTTCCGGGTCGAGCGCGCTGGTCGGCTCGTCGAACAGCATGATCTTCGGCTTCATGCACAGCGCGCGCGCGATCGCCACGCGCTGCTGCTGGCCGCCGGAGAGTTGGCCGGGATACTTGCCCGCCTGCTCCGGAATGCGCACGCGCGTCAGGTACTCCATCGCCAGCTCTTCCGCCTGGCGCTTAGGCATCTTCCGCACCCAGATCGGCGCCAGGGTGCAGTTCTCCAGGATGGTCAGGTGCGGGAACAGGTTGAAGCTCTGGAACACCATGCCGACCTCGCGGCGGATGGCATCCAGGCTCTTCAGATCGTCCGACAGCTCGATGCCATCGACCATGATCTTGCCCTGCTGGTGCTCCTCCAGCCGGTTGATGCAGCGGATCATGGTGGACTTGCCGGAGCCGGACGGGCCGCACACCACCACCCTCTCGCCCAGCGCGATGTCCAGGTTGATGTCGCGCAGCACGTGCAGCGTGCCGTACCACTTGTTCACGCCTTGGAGCGAGATGCCCGGGGGCGCGTTGGTCTGTGCGGCGGAGGTAAGGGTTTCGGCGGCGCTCATGTTGTCTGTTCCTTGAAGGGGCGCGATCAGCGCCGCCGGCCCTTGTTCAGTTCACGCTCCAGGCTCGCACTGTAGGTGCTCATCGCGAAGCAGAAGCAGAAATAGATCAGCCCGATGGTGATGTAGACCTCGACCGCGAAGCCCTGCCACATCGGCTCGATGATCGCCGTCTTGCCCGCCGTCAGCAGGTCGAAGATGCCGATGATCAGCACCAGCGAGGTGTCCTTGAAGAAGCCGATGAAGGTGTTGACCAACGGCGGAATCACCAGCCGCAACGCCTGCGGCAGGATGATGAAGCCGGTCTTCTGCCAGTAGCTGAGGCCCAGCGCGTCGGCCGCCTCGTACTGCCCCTTGCTCAGCGCCTGCAAACCGCCGCGCACGACCTCCGCCAGATAGGCGCCGGCGAACAGGATGATGGCGATCTGCGCCCGTAGCAGCTTGTCGATGTTCACGCCCTCGGGGAGGAAGAGCGGGAACATCACGCTGGCCATGAACAGCAGCGAGATCAGCGGCACGCCGCGGATCAGCTCGACATACAGCACGCAGATCGCCTTGATCGCGGGCAGCTTCGAGCGCCGCCCCAACGCCACCATCACCGCCAGCGGAAACGCGAAGGCAAGGCCGAAGGTGGCCAGGATCAGGGTGATCGGCAGTCCGCCCCAGCGGTCCTGCGGCACGAAAGTCATGCCCAGAACGCCGCCCCACATCAGCACCGCGATGAGGGTCAGCGTGGCGGCCCACACCAGCACGAGCTCCTTGCGCCAGAAGCGACGCATCGCCGAGACGATGTACAGCCCTATGAACAGCAAGCACACCAGGGCGGGGCGCCAATGCTCCTCGAACGGATAGGTGCCGAACAGCATGAAGCGGTGCTTCTCGCGGATCACCGCCCAGCAGGCGCCGATGCCCTTCATGTCGCGGCAGGCCTGCGTATCAGGCCGGCCGGCGGCGTCGTTCGGCACACTCCACACGGCGTGGACGAAGGCCCAGTCGATGAAGCCGTAAAGGTACTTGATCAGCAGGAAGCCCAGCACCAGCGTGATCAGGCTGTTGAACCAACCGGAGAACAGGTTGGCCCGCGCCCAGCCCACCCATCCGGTGGAGAGGGTGGGGGCCAGGCGGGCCGGCGCCGGCGGCACCGGCATGGCGTCGGTCGTGATGCTCATGGCTCAGCGCTCCACCAGGGCGATTGTGCGGTAGCTGCCCAATGGGCCCGCCAAGCCAGATTGCTTGTGCATCGCGCTGCTCTCCCTCATCGTTCCACCAGCGCGATGCGCGAGTTGTACCAGTTCATGAACAGGCTGATGCTCAGGCTGATCGTCAGATAGACCAACATGATGATGGCGATGCCCTCGATCGCCTGGCCGGTCTGGTTCAGTGTCGTGTTGGCGATCGACACAATGTCCTGATAGCCGATCGCCACCGCCAGCGAGCTGTTCTTGGTGATGTTGAGAAACTGGCTGGTCATCGGCGGGATGATCACCCGCAGCGCCTGTGGCAGCACGACCAAATTCATCACCCGCCCCCGCGCCAGCCCCAGCGCCTCCGCCGCCTCCCACTGCCCCGAATTGACCGACAGGATGCCGGCGCGGACGATCTCGGCGATGAACGCCGCGGTGTAGAGCGTCAGGCCCAGCAGCAGGGCGAAGAATTCCGGGCTGACCGTCAGCCCGCCGGTGAAGTTGAAGCCGCGCAGCGACGGAATGTCCGGCGTGAACGGCGCGCCCTGGGCGTACCAGGCGACCAGCGGTACCACCACCATCAACACCAGCGCCGCCGGCCAAACCTTGCGCGGCTGGCCATCCAGCATCTGCTTGGCCAGGCCCGCGCGGCGATAGAAATACGTCGCCACCGCCCCCACCAGCACCAACAGCAGCGCCCAGCTATGCGCCGGCATCCACTCGAAGAAGGGCAGCTTGAGGCCGCGGTTGGACAGGAACACGCCGGTCGCCGGGTTCATCGCCTGCCGCGGGCCGGGCAGCGCCTGCAGCAGCGCGTACCAGAACAGCAACTGCAACAGCAACGGCAGGTCGCGCACGATCTCAATATAGGCACTGACGACCTTGCTCACGAGCCAGTTCTTGGAGAGCTTCAGTACGCCCAGCACAGTGCCAAGGACCGTCGCCAGCACGATGCCGACGACGGCGACCTTCAGCGTGTTGAGCACGCCGACCTGCAGCGCCCGCATATACGTATCGGTGGGGTCGTAGGGGATCAGGTATTCCGCGATCGGCAGGCCGGCTTCGCGTTGCAGAAAGCCCCAGCCGGTGGCGATGCGGCGGACATCGAGGTTGTGGATGGTGTTGGAATACAGCCAGTAGGCGATGGCGCCGACGATGCCGACCACGACGATCTGGTAGACGATGCCGCGCACCCGCTCATCGGCCCAACTCAGCCGGATCGGCCGTTTGGGCGGTTTGGTCGCGTAGCGCGGATCGATCGCGGCATCGCTCATCGGGGGTTACCTTTCTCTGCCTCGGCGCGGCCATCTGACCATCGCCACGGCCGGGCGTTGGACCCTGGCCAAAATGCTTTGGGGGCCGGCCGTCGGCGGCCGCCCCCCCGATCACGTCACCGGAAGGGTGGTGCGTATTGCAGGCCGCCGGCCACGTTCCACAGCGCGTTGGGGCCGCGTTGCAAGCCGATGGGGGCCAAGTTGCGTTGGAAGATCTCGCTGTAATTGCCGACGATCTTCAGCACGTTCAGCATCCAAGCATCATCCACGCCCATCATCCGCCCCAGCCCGCCGGTGTTGCCCAGCAGGCGCCGAACCTCGGGCCGCCCGTCGGTCGTGGAAAGCTGCTGCGCGTTGGCGGCCGTGACGCCGAACTCCTCCGCCGCAATCAGGCCGAAATGCACCCAACGCACGAGGTCGGCGAAGCGCTGGTCGCCATGCCGCACCAGCACTCCAAGCGGCTCCTTGCTGATCACGTCGGCCAGGATCACGTGGTCGTTCGGCACCTGCTGCGCCGAGCGGGTGGCGGCCAAGCCGGACACGTCGGTCGTGTAAGCGTCGCAACGGCCGGCGAGATAGGCCGCCACATTGTCCTCCAGCCGTTCGATGACCACCGGCCGGATGGTGACGCGCGCGCCGCGCGCCCAGTCGGCCAAATTCTGCTCGGTGGTGGTGCCGGGCTGCACGCAGATGGTGGCGCCATCCAGCGCGCGGGCGCTGGTCACGCCCAGGCTGCGCTTCACCATGAAGCCCTGGCCGTCATAGAAGTTGGTCGCGGTGAAATCGAGGCCGAGCGAGGTGTCGCGGCTCAGCGTCCAGGTCGTGTTGCGGCTGAGCACATCCACTTCGCCCGATTGCAGCGCGGTGAAGCGCACCTGGGCCGTGGTGGGCACGAAGCGGACGCGGTTTTGGTCGGTACCGAAAATGGCGATGGCGATGGCGCGGCAATAGTCGACGTCGAAGCCCACCCAGGCGCCCTGGCTGTTCGGCTGCGCGAAACCAGCAAGGCCTGTGCTGACGCCGCACAGCAGTTGGCCGCGTGCCCGAATGGTCTCAATCATGTTCACGCCGCCGCCCGAGCTGGCCGGCGCCGGCGTCTGTGCGGTTGCCGGCAGCCCAATGGCCAGCAGGGCGGCGCCGAGCGCGCTTCGCGCCAGCTGACGCAGCTTGAAATTCTTCACCCGAGTGTCTCCCATCATTGGTTTTTGCCTCGTGACCCAAGGCCTGCGGTGCGCGGATGGTGGCCCAGCCATGCATGAGGATCAATCCAGCAATGTCGGCACGGATGCAACCCTGACCACGCTTCCGCCACACTTGCCGCAGGAAAAGGCAAGTGTGAGGAAAATCATCGCATGATCATGTTGGATCGAGGGGCCGTCGCTGCCGCCCTGCCCTGGCCCGCATTGCTCGAAGCCTTGGCGGTGATGTTTCGACAGGGATGCGAGGCGCCGCTACGGCACCGCCATGCAGTTGGCCAGGATGGCACGCTTCTGCTGATGCCGGCGTGGCAGACGAATGGCTTCTGCGGCGTGAAGATCGTGCAGGTGAATCCCGGCAATGCCGCGCTGGGCGCACCCGCGGTGAATGCCACTTACCTGCTCAGCCGCGCCGGCGACGGGGTTCCCGTGGCGCTGCTCGATGGCGGCGAGCTCACCGACAGGCGCACCGCAGCCGCCTCGGCGCTCGCGGCGCGGCATCTGGCCCGGCCGGACAGCGCCCGGCTGATGCTGCTGGGCAGCGGCCGCGTCGCAGCCGCGCTTGCGGAATGCCACGCCAGCGTCTTTCCATTGACCGACATCATGGTCTGGAGCCCGCGCACTGCCAGCGCCGAAAGGCTGGTCGCGAAGCTCGTCTCGCATGGCATGCCCGCCCGTGCGGTGCCGGCGCCCATCTTTGACGCCGACATCATCTCCGCCGCCACGCTGTCCGCCGTGCCGTTGATCCGCGGCGCCGCGCTGCGCAACGGCACGCATCTCGACCTGGTGGGCGCCTATCGGCCCGACATGCGGGAGGCCGACGGCGCCGCCCTCGCCCGCGCCACGCTGGTGGTGGACACCTACCCAGGCGCGATGGCCGAGGCCGGCGACATCGTCCAGGGGATTGCCGAGCGTGCCTTCCGTGCCGAGCATGTGGTTGCGGACCTGGCCGCCTTGTGCCGCGGCCAGCATCCGGGGCGGACCGGCGCGTCTGAGATCACCGTATTCAAGTCCGTCGGTTGGGCGGGCGAGGATTTGGCCGCCGCGATGTTGGCTGCCGGTTATTCCGAACTGGGCGGCGAATAAGGCGGCGGGGTTGCCACCGGCTTGAGGTAGCCGACGGCCTCCACCTCCAGCGCGCAATCCATCGGCGTCCGCCCCGCCTGCATCCGGGTGCGCGCCGGCAGGGCCTCGGCGCTACTAAAATAGCTGCGGTAGATGCGGTCGAACTGCTCCTGCTGCCCTTGGTCGCGCAGCCACACGATCACCTTCAGCAGATGGTCCATGCCGCTGCCGGCGGCGTCCAGCAACGCCTGCATATGGTCCATGACGATACGCGTCTGCCGGTCGAACGGCAGGTCCGGGAAGGGCGGCGGCGGCAGGCCGGCGGCGCGGGCGGCCCGCAATGCGGCGCAGTATTCCTCCTCGAAGGGCGGCAGGCCGGAGACATAGACCAGGCCGTCATGCACGACGCAGAGGTTGAAGGGGCCGCCCGTCTCAGGCACCAGCGGCGTGCGGATGACGCGTTTCATGCTGCAAGGCTGCCACAACCCCATACCGCCGGAAACCTGACATGATGCGCTGGCATTGAGAGTGCCAATGTCCGCCCCCACCTTCGATCAGCGCCAGCCGCTGAGCCTTCCCTGGAACACGCTCGCCGCGCTGGCCGCGCCTGTGCTGGGCGGGCTGATCGTCGTTTCCGTCTTCGGCGTGGCCATGCTGAACCCCTGGAACATGTTGTGGATGCTGGCGGGCAGCTTCGGGCCGGACCCGGTGCAATACTGGCTGGGCTGGCGTTTCTTCGCCCAGGCGCCGTGGAGCATGCCGCCCGGGCTGAACCCACGCTTCGGGCTGGAGCTGAGCAGTTCCATCTTCTACGCCGATTCAATTCCCCTGCTGGCGATGCCGCTGAAGCTGCTATGGCCCAGCCTGCCGCAATATTGGGGGCTTTGGCTGCTGGGCTGCGGCATGGCGCAGGGGTGGTTCGGCTGGGTGCTGATGGGCCACGCCACGCGCGATCCCCTGACGCGGCTGATGGGCGCCGGGCTGCTGGCGTTGCAGCCTATGCTGCTGGACCGGATGGGCGGACATCTCGCGCTGGGCGGGCAGTGGACGGTGCTGGCGGCTCTGGCCTTGGCGTTGCGGCCGGTCCGCGCTCGGCATCAATTCGCGCTTTGGATGCTGCTAGCCACGGCGACGGCGCTCATCCATTCCTACCTGATGGTCATGGTAGCGGCGATCTGGGCGGCGGATTGGCTGCGCCGCCTGCTCGATCGCCTCGCCTGGCCGCGCGCCATTGAGGCTGTGCTGGTCCCAGGTTCGATGCTGGCGGCTCTGTGGAGTGCGGGGTTCTTCGCTCTGGCCGGTGGCCATGGCGCGCCCGGCTACGGCCGCATGATGCTCGATCTGCTAGCGCCCTTCGACGCCAATCGCTGGAGCAGCCTTCTGCCCGACCTGCCCGACCTGCAACACCCCGAGGCCGGCAACAATTATCTGGGCCTCGGTGTCATATTGTTGCTGCTGGGCGGCATCCTGGGGTGGCGCCGGCCCGGCGTGCTGCGCCGGCAGTGGCCTCTGTTGGCGGCGTTGCTGTGCATGCTCGCCTTCGCCGTCACCCAGCGTGTCGCCATACTGGGCCATGTGGTCGAGTTGTTCGCGCTCCCCGGCTGGGCGGAACGGATTGCCAGCACGCTGCGCGCATCGCAGCGCTTCGCCTGGCCGTTGCTGTACCTGCTGCCGGTACTCGCGGCGGCCTCGCTGGCCACGCGCATCGGCGGACGGCGCGCGGGACTGGTGCTGACGGCCCTCTTCGCCTTGCAGGTCATCGACCTGCAACCCGGCATGGCCTTTCTCCGCAACCTGATGGCCGAGGCTCAGGCGCGCGGCGTCCGCCAGACCGACGATGTCTTTTGGGCCCAGGCCGCGGCGCGCTACGACCGGCTGCGCGCCGTGCCCGCCGGCAACCTCGGCGAGAATTGGGAGCGGCTGGCGGTGATCGCCGCCCGCCACGCCATGGCCACCGATGCCATCTACCTGGCCCGCGCCGACGAGGCGGTGGCGCGCCGCCTGCAGGAGCGGGTGCTGAACGCGCTGGCCGCCGGGCGCTACGAACCCGGCACGCTCTATATGTTGCGCGATGGGATGGCGCTGGAGATGGCGCGCCAGGGCATGGACCCGACGCGCGACCTGCTGACCATGGTGGACGGAATGGACGTGCTGGCCCCCGGCTGGTTCGAGGCAGTCAGCCCAGCCGCTTCCAGGTGATCACCAGCACGTCGCGCCGGCTCGGCAGCGACGGATCGGTGGGCTCGATCGGGGTCACGCCGTGCATCGTCCGGTTGTCGTCCAGGAAGGCGGTGTCGAGCAGGCCGTCCAGCGTGAAATGGGCGAGCTCGCCGCCGCGATCGTCGGTCACCAGCGTCTCGCCGCCAGTCAGGTTGGTGCGGCGGATCATGCTGATCAGGACGAAATCCACCCCGTCATGGTGCACGCCCTCCGGCGTCGGGTAGCCCGGCAGCCCGGCCTCCGCCTCGATGCGGAACTGGTGCAGTTCGATGAACCACTGGGCACCCGGCGGCAGTGCGGCCGCGCCGAATTCGAGCAGCGCAGCCACCGCCGCGCCGCTCCCCACCGCTTCCTCGACCGGCGCAAACCAGCGGTCCACACCGCCGTTGAGGGTGTTGTGCACGCTGGCCTGGAAATGCGGCCGGTGCAGGCCGCGCCGCGCCGGCCCCCCGGGGGTGGCCCAGAAATTCGCGTGCCGGCGGCGGCGATAGCGGCCGCCATCGGCCATGAAGCCGTCGGTCTCCAGCCGTTCCCAACTGCCCGCGAAGGCCTCCAGCGCGGCGGGCGGCACCGCGAGGGCCCGCTGCATTTCGGGCGGGCGCAGCCGCACGAAGCCGGGGCCGCGCAGGCGTTCGGCCAGGGTTGTCGGCGCCATCTCCTCCGCGGCAGCCATCATGCCACCTGCCCGATGGGTGCGGCGTCCGACGTCATGCCTGCCAGCAACTCGGCCACGTGCCGGACCCGCACCGGGCTGCCCTCGCGCGACAGGCGCCCCGCCAGGTTCAGCAGGCAGCCCATGTCGCCGGCCAACAGCGTGTCTGCGCCGGAAGCCGCGATGTCGCGCGTTTTGTCGCTGACCATGCGGGTGCTGATTTCGGGGTATTTGACGCAAAAGGTGCCGCCGAAGCCGCAACATACGTCGCGTTCGGCCAGTTCGCGCAGCTGCAGCCCGGCGACGGTCTTCAGCAGCGCCCGCGGCTGTTCCCGCACCCCCATCTCGCGCAGGCCGGAACACGAATCATGATAGGCGGCGACGCCTTCGTATCGGGTGGCGTCGGGGGTTGCGCCCAACACGTCATGCAGGAAGGCGGTAAGCTCATGGGTCCGGCCCGCCAGTTCCCGTGCCTCGCCCAGTGCGGCCGGATCGGACCCCTCGAACAGGGCCGGGTAATGATGCGCGATCATGGCGGCGCAACTGCCGCTGGGCGCCACCACATGATCGTAGCCGCGGAAAGCGCGGATGACCTGGCGCGCGATGGCCTGAGCGCTGGTCCGGTCGCCGCTGTTATAGGCGGGCTGACCGCAGCAGGTCTGGGCCCGCGGCACTTCGACGATGCAGCCCGCATTCTCCAGCAGGCGGATCGCAGCGAAGCCCACGCTGGGGCGATGCAGATCAACCAGGCAGGTAACGAAGAGCGCGACGCGGGGCTGGGGCATGGCGGCAGCATAGGCGGGGCGCGCCGCAGTTGGAACGTGCGCATCTTGCAGATGGCGGGCGCGTGGAGCGCATGAAGCGAGCAACAGGACGGGCACAAAAAAGGGGCCCGAAGGCCCCGATTCCGTTCCCCGATCCTCATGACGGCCTAGGCCGTCATGATCTTCCAGGCCACGTGGCCCAGCACGCCCACCAGGGCAACGACACAACCCATCAACACGAAACGCAGACCCAGAAGCACGACATTACCAGCGCCTTCAACGGCGACAGGCTCAGCCACGCTGGTCACGCGGCGGGGGGAAAGACGGGCACCACTCATGAAACCTCCTTTGCAGATCGTCGGGAGCGACAAGGCCTTATTAATCAGCGCGGTTTTGCACCGCAACCAAAAAAATGCTGTTTCGTCTCAAAATCCTCACTTCGCGTGAAATTTGAGCGTTGAGCACATCGCTCTATACAATCTTCGGTACCCGACACGTCCAATCAATCAATTGTGAGACCCAGCCGGGCGACGGTCTCCCGTTCGAACGCCGTCCGCTCCCGGGCGAATTCCAGATACGCCTGCGGGTCCAGATACTCGTCCGGCATGTCCCATTGCCGGAAGATCCGCTGGCTTTGCTCGTCCTGCAAAGCCTTGCGGAAGCTGGCATGCAGCAGGTTCACTAACTCCGGCTCCATCCCTTTTGGCCCGGCAATGCCGTAGGGGCTGGTGACGCTCATGCCATAGCCCAGCTCTCGCAATGTCGGCGCCTGCGGAAAGCTGGGTAGCCGGGTCGGCGTCCAGGCCGCCAGCAGGCGGAAGTCATTGTTCAGCACCTGCTCGCGCCAGCTCTGCGAATCGCTGATCGCGGTGATCTGCCGGCCCAGCAGCGCCGTCACCCCCTCCTGCGCGCCGCGGAACGGGATGTGCGTCATCCGCGCCCGCTCCCGCTCCAGGATCAGCTCTTTCGCGATGTGGTTGGTGGTGGCGATGCCGCTGGTGGAATAAGTCAGTTCGTCCGGCCGCTGCCGGGCCGCCTCCATCAGCTCGGCGAAGCCGCGATAGGGGCTGTCCGACCGCACCACAGTGCCGAAGACGAAGCCAGTGATCTGCATGATGTAGGAGAAGTCTGCCACGGGGTCCCAGGTCGGCTGTCGCGTGAGGAAGGGGTGGCGGATGATGCTGAGGTGATGGTGCGCCAGCGTGTATCCATCCGGCCGCGCTTGCTGCACCAGGAACAACGCGGCGCGGGTGCCGCGGGCGCCGGGCATGTTCTCGATCAGCACAGGTTGGCCCAGGTCCTGCTGCACCACCTCGAACATGCGGCGATGGAGCGCATCCAGGCTGCCGCCCGGCGGCCAGGGGATCAGGAAGCGGATCGGCCGGTTCGGAAACCGGGCCTGGGCGAAGGCCGGCGTCGCCAGGGGAAGGGCAAGGAGCGTGCGTCGAAGCATTCCCGTCACTCCATTCGGATGCCGAGGCGGTTGATGATGCCGCGCTCGAGCTCCAGCCGCTGCCGCACGAAATCCGTGTATTGCTCGCTGCTGAGATAGACCAGCGGCATGTCGAACTGGTCCCGCACCCGCGCGTTGGCGTCGCTGAACAGCGCTTCCTTATAGGCATCGTGCAGGCTGCGGACGATGCCGGCATCCATTCCGGGCGGGCCGGACAAGCCGTAATTGCTGGTCACGACCATGTCGTAGCCGAGCTCCTTCAGCGTCGGCACGTCGGGGAAGCGCCGCGCCCGCTCCGCGCTCCAGACGCACAGCAGCCGCATGGCGCCGGCCTCGACCTGCGGCGCCCAGGTCGAGCTATCGGCGATCATGTGGACCTGGCCGTTCAGCACCGGCGCGATGGCTTCGTTCGAGCCGCGGAACGGCACATGCAGCAGCTCCACGCCCTCACGGGCGCAGATCTCCTCCATCGCCAGGTGGTTGGTGGTGGCGACGCCGGAGGTGGCGAAGGAGATGGCGCCGGGCCGGCGTTTGGCGTCCTCCAGCATCTCGCGGAAGTTGCGCCACGGCGCGTCGGCCCGCACCGCCACCCCGAATAGCCAGCCGGTCAGGCCGATGATGTGGGTGAAGTCGGTCACCGGGTTCCACTGCGGCTGCCGCACCAGCAGCGGGCGGCGAATGACGGAGAGGTGCATCTGCCCCACGGTCATTCCATCCGGCCGTGCCTCCCGCGCCAGATGGATGGCGTGCAGCGTGCCACCGGCGCCGCCGCGATTCTCCACCACCACCGGCTGCCCCAGGCTGCGTGCCACGCCCTCGGCCATAGCGCGCATCTGCGCATCCG
>CAXTJY010000005.1:0-20463 GCA_964244395.1 uncultured Rhodovarius sp. | reverse complement strand
GGGGCGGCGGAATCGACTGTCAGGAAGCGGCTGGCCCTTGCCCGCGTGTCACCCGTTATCTTTGCCCTCTACAGGGGCGGGGAGATCGATCTTGAAACCCTGCAGGCGTTCACCGTCACCGACGATCACGGCCTGCAGGAAAGCGTCTGGCAGGGGCTGGCAGGCTGGCAGCGCGGCAATCCCCGCGCCATCCGCGATGCGCTGACGGAAACGGATGTGCCGTGCGGCGACCGCCGGGTGCAATTCGTCGGGCTGGATGCCTACGAGGCGCGGGGCGGGGCGGTCCGGCGCGACCTGTTTGACCCCGAAGGCGGCGGCACCGTGCAGGACGTGGCGCTGCTCGACGCCATGACCCGCGAGAAGCTGGACGCCATTGCCGCTGAAGTGGCAGCCGAAGGCTGGAAATGGGTGGAGGCGCGGCCCGTGTTCGCGTGGAACGACCGGCAGGATTTTGAAACCGCCGAACCGGACGAGATCGAATTGCCGCCCGAAACGCAGCAGGAGGCGGAGCGGCTGCAGGCCGAACATGACGACCTGTCCGGCAGCGACGACGAAGCGGCGGAGGCGCGGCTGGAGGAGATCGGGCGGCGCATGGACGAAATCGACGCCATGCGGTTTGTCTGGCCCGGCGCGGTGAAGGCGACAGCCGGGGCCATCGTTCACCTGGCCTATGGCGGCCTTGCCGAAATCGAGCGGGGATTGCTGCGCGAGGAGGATTCCGCCCTTCCGCAGAATGACGACCTGCAGGACGAAGGGGCTGGCGAAGGCGGCACCATAGCCGAAGCCGCATTCCCTGCCTTGCCCGCTTCACTGGTGGAGGATCTGACGGCGCAGCACACCGCAGCGCTTCGCATCGAACTGGCGCGGTCGCCCGGTGCGGCCCTTGCCGCCGTGGTTCACGCACTGGCGGCATCGGCGTTCTATCAGTCCCGCCAAGGGGTGCTAAAACTGTCCCTGACAGCCCGCAGCCTGCGCCCGTCCATCAGGGAGCATGACACCTGCCCCGCGATGCTGGCGCTCGAGGCGGAGCGGGACAGGATCGGCGGCATCCTCCCCGGCGACCACGGCGATCTGTGGGACTGGTGCCTGTCCGCTTCACGGGAAACATTGCTGGACGTGCTGGCGGTCGCGGCGGCGCACGGAATCGACGCCGTCGAAACCAAGGCCGATGCCAACAAGGGCGGCAGGGCGCAGGGGCAGGCTCTGGGCGGGGCGCTCAATCTCGACATGGCGCAATGGTACCGCCCGACCGCTTCGGGGTACTTTAGCCGCATCAGCAAGGCCGCCATCCTCAAGGATCTGACGGATGCCCGCGGCGCGGTCGCCCCGTCATGGGAGAAGATGAAGAAGGGCGAACTGGCGGTGCTGGCCGAGCGCGAGGCGGCGGCGGCAGGCTGGCTTCCCGGAGTTCTGCGATAGACACTGTGGAGCGGGGGCCAATGGCCCCCGTTTCCCTTCCCGGCCGCTGCGCGGGTCTAGCGCGGCGGCTTTGGCGTTCGCACGGCCGCAGGCGCGGCTGCAGAGGGCGCAGACGCGTCCGGCATGACCGGCCCGCCATCGTCCGACCCATCCCCGCAATCGCCCGCAGCACGCCTGTAAGCCCCTTCGTGGATGCGCAGGGCAAGCGTCCGCCGCTGATCCTCCGGCATCCTGTCCAACGCGACGAACGCCGCCCGGAACAGCTGATCCGCGACCATTCGCCAATCGGCGCCCTGGCCGTCCTGCCTGTCGTGCAGCTTCACGAGGAACTGGAGCGCAGCCGCCGCGCCATTCGTGGCGGCGGGCTGCGCGGGCGGGGCTGTCGAGCGTCGGCGGGCCATCCCGCCATTATCGCATGGGAAGGCCAGATTCTCCAACACGGCCGAATTTTGTGGACAACCCGCCTGCCGGGCTTGCATGCGGTTAAGTGGTGCAACAAACTGCGCCTATGGCCAGACCACGAGAAAACCGTAAGACCGCCCGGCTGACTGTCACCCTGGACGACCAGGCGCACACCGCGCTTGCCACACTGGCCAGGCGGCAGGACGTGTCCGTGGCATGGATGATCCGCCGCGCCGTGCGCGAATTTATCGAGCGCCAGGCGACCCCGGCGCAGCCTGACCTGCCCCTGATCCGCTCGGAGTCAGCGCGCGCGGAAGGGCAGGCGCAGTGAGCATCGAGCAAAATTTCAATGTGTCGTTCGTTGCGGCGCTCGCGCTGCGCGAGAAGCAGATTCAACAGAACTACCGGCCGATCATCGCCGTCCATAAATGGTTCGCGCGCCGGCCCGGCACCCTGTTCCGCGCCCTGACCCTGGCCGAGTTCGGCGACGGACCCGTTGAAGACCTGTTCTTCCGCGCCAACAGCTTTCCCGGCAAGCAGGTCGCCGACCCCTTCATGGGCGGCGGGACGCCGCTGATCGAGGCGAACCGCGTCGGCTGCGACGTGCTCGGCTTCGACATCAACCCGATGTCGGCCTGGATCGTCCGCGAGGAGATCGAGCACCTCGACCTGACCGCTTACCGCGCTGCCGCCGATGCGCTGCTGGCGGCGCTGCGCGCCGACCTTGATGCGCTCTACCGCACCGACTGCCCCCTTTACGGGGACAAGGACGTGCCCGCCAAAACCTTCCTCTGGGTCAAGGAGATCGACTGCGAGTCATGCGGCACCGCCGTGCCGCTCTTCCCCGGCTATCTGGTGTCGGAGGACGCGCGGCATCCTGCGAACGTGCTGGTGTGCAGCGAGTGCGAACAGCTCAACGAGGTGGCCGACCTGACGAAGCCCGGTCACTGCCGCGACTGCCGCGCGCAGCTGGTCCTTGATAGTCCGACGCGTCGCGGCCGCCGTCCCTGCCCGAAGTGCCAGCACGTCAACACGTATCCCCGGCCGGAAACCGGCCCGCCGCGGCATCGTCTTTTCGCGCTCGAGTATTACAACCCGGCCCGGAAGGACGGTCACAAGGGCCGGTTTTTCAAAAGGGCCGACGCGAAAGATATCGTGCGCTTCGAGGAGGCGGAGCGCCGCTGGAAAGCTAGCACGCCCGCCTTTGTGCCCGGGCAGCCCATCCTGCCCGGCGACGAAACCGATCGCCTGCATCGCTGGGGCTATGAGCGGTATGCCGACCTCTTCAACGCGCGCCAGCTTCTTGGGCTGGAGCGGAGCGCCCGGCTGATCGCGGCCGTGACAGACGAGCGCGTGCGCCACGCGCTTGCAACCAACCTGTCCGACCTGCTGCGCTACCAGAACATGCTGTGCCGCTACGACACCATGGCCCTCAAATCCCTCGATATCTTTTCCGTGCACGGCTTTCCGGTCGGCCTGGTGCAGGCCGAGTCCAACCTGCTCGGCATCGTCAACGGCAACGGCACCAACATCGGCTCGGGCGGCTGGACCAACATCATCGACAAATACTTCAGGGCGAAACGCTACTGCGACGCGCCCTTCGAGGTGCGCCGCGAGGGAACGCGCAAGATCCAGGTCCCCATCGTAGGCGAGTGGATCGGCGAGCGCCTGAACGGTCACGCGCCCCGCGCCGTCAGCATCCGCTGCGCCAGCTCCGACACGGTGAAGCTGGCTCCGGCCAGCCTCGACGCGGTGTTCACCGACCCGCCTTACTTCGGCAATGTCCAGTACGGCGAGCTGATGGATTTTTGCTACGTCTGGCTGCGCCGCCTGCTCGGCAAGGAGGCCGAAGGCTTTGCACGTGAATCATCGCGTGACGCGGCCGAACTGACCGTCAACCAGACGGAGGGCAGGGGGCTCGAGCATTTCACGGAAGGACTGGCGGCGGTCTATTCCAACATGGCGCGGGCCCTGAAGCCCGGGGCCCCTCTCGCCTTCACCTACCACCACAACAAGCTTCAGGCTTACCAAGCCGTTGCAGTGGCGATCCTCGACGCGGGCCTGACCTGTTCGGCAGCGCTTCCTTGTCCCGCCGAGATGGGCGGCTCGATCCACATCCACGGCACCGGGTCGTCGATCGTCGATACCGTGTTCGTTTGCCGATCGACCGGTGCGACCGCGCGTCAGGGGCTTTGCGAAACCCCTGACCAGCTCGTCAGCCTGGTCGCGGGTGAACTCGACCAGCTCCGCGACGCCGGCATGAAGCCCACCGCCGGCGACGTGCGATGCATCGTCTATGGCCATGTCACCCGCCTTGCGGTGTGGACGTTGCGGCCGGCATGGGACACGAGCGTGCCGACCTCGGAAAAGCTGGCGCGCGTGGCGGCAGCGCTCGACGCCTTTGCCGACCTTCCCGCCCTCATCGAGAAATGCCGGGCTCTGCCGGCTTCAGATCCCCGGCCCGGCCGCCTTTTCGCTGCTGTTGGCCGTGCCGAAAGGAGCCGGAATGCCGTCTCCTTTTGAGGTGCCGTTCGCCGACGTGCAGGCCGACATCGACAGCTTCGTGGAGGAGGTGTTCGCCTCCCTTCAATCCGGATTCATGACCCTGCCCAAGGGGCCGGGCTTCATCGAATACGCGACGTTTGAAGGCGGCTACGAAGCCCTGAAGCGGACCACCAAGGGCTTCCGCGACATGGCGTCGGAGCCGGTGCTTGCCCTGGTGTGGCAGACGCCCATCACCCTGATCGTGCTGCGCTCCATGCTCGGCTTCACGCCCTCCGAATGGGCCGACGCAGCCTCAGCCCGCACCGACACGGACGTGTCCCAGGGTGCGGCCAGGTCCATCGACCGCAAGGTGCGGATCGCGCCGGAAACCCCGCTGCGGGAGGCCGGCATCAGCGCCGAGCGCATCCGTGCCCTGGTCGTCACCGCCTGCCAGCTTCTGACCGACGGGCCGGAGGAGGTGGAAGAGGGCTTCATTCACCGGCTGCACAAGGCCGATACGCGGGGAGGCCTAACCAGCATCGTGCCGCTCGCTGACATCGGCGTGCCCTACGCCATGCTGCTGTATGAACGTTTCCTCGGTCGGCCCTTTGCCGGGCATCGGGACTCGGTAAGCGAGCTGGTCGGCGACATCCTCGAAACCGCCATCGAGGAGCTGCTGACCCGGCACGGCATCACCTTCCGCAAGACCAAGCGGGCCGAGCGCGTGCACGGCTTTGAGCAGGCCCCGGACTTCATCATTCCGAACGAGTTCAACCCGCAGATCGTCATCGAGGCCAAGATCGCCGAGGATGACGGCACGGCCAGGGACAAGGTAACGCGCGTGCAGCATCTGCATACGCTCAGCATGCGCGGTCGCACCGCCGAACAGGGGCCGGCTTACGAGGTGGTGGCGTGCATCGCCGGGCGCGGTTTCAAGCAGCGCAAGCAGGACATGCGGAAGCTGATCGAAGCGACGCGCGGCAAGGTGTTCACCTTGCAGACCATCTCGCAGCTGGTCGAGCACACGCGGCTGAAGACGTTTGAGACGAAGGAGGTTCCGAAGGGCCCGTAGGGCCCGGGTGAAACGTTGGAAGAGTATGACCTTGAAGTCCATAGCATTTTTTAACAACAAAGGCGGCGTCGGGAAGACCACGCTGACCTGCAACGTGGCCTCGTATCTCAACTTGAGTATGGGTAAACGCGTTCTTCTGATCGACGCAGACCCTCAGTGCAACGCAACGCAGGCGATCCTTTCCGACGAGACGTGCGAAGAGTTATACCTTGGCAGCAACTCGTCGACAAAAACTCTGTTCGACTACCTGGCTCCGATCGAGGCAGGGGAACCAGCAATAGCCGGCCCCGTCAGCCCCTTTCTCGGCACCAGAAATGCCTTTGGCACCGACCTAATTCCGGGGCATCCAAGAATGTCCCTTGTTGAAGATAAGCTTAGCTCCGCCTGGAATGACCTCCAAGCCGGAACGCCTTCCGGATACCGTATTAGCAACTGGTGCTCGCAACTCTTTGAAAGTTTGCGAGATCGCTATGACTTGGTTTTGTTTGATGTCGGTCCGTCCCTTGGGGCGCTAAACAGAACGGTTATCCTCTCTTCTGACTATATCGTTACCCCGTTTGGCTGTGATATTTTTAGCCTTTTAGGGATTCAGAACATTTCATCATGGATCAAAGGCTGGAAGAAACAATACGACAGAGGCATCGCCCACGCGCGCGAGGATCGGCCTGACATTATCACGTCATATCCGGTTGTGGAGGATACCGAAGAACGGTTTCGCTTCGTAGGCTATTCGGTCCAGCAGTACGTCACAAAGACATTCGCTACCGGAAAGCGGCCTGTCCGTGCCTACGAAAAGATAATGAAGCGGATACCCGGCACGGTAGAACGCAACCTTGATTATCTTAAACCGGAAGCATTGTCGGTGGACGACCTGTCGCTCGGCCATATTCCCTTTCTTTACAGCTTGGTTCCCCTTGCCCAGGCCAATCGTGTTCCGATCCACAAACTCGATACGTCCGGTCGGCTTGTAGGAAGTCAGTATAAGCAGGTGGAAGCTTATCGGACCCTGATGGCCAACTTTTGCGAGAAGCTTCTCAATAACATTGATGCATCTTCATGATTGCATGGCCGTCTTCGCTGGTACGAGAGATAGCGGCGCGCCGCTGCGTTTTTTTTATCGGCGCAGGAGTGTCAGCAAGTTCCGTGGACGGGCACGGCAACTCACCGAAGGCATGGAGCGCGTTTCTGACCGAGGCGGCAAATCTCGTTCCAGATGCTTCAAAAAAACGGATCATCCTGAAATTGATCAAGGAGAAAAAGTACCTTTTAGCCTTGCAGGGCGTTCGTGACGAAGCCAATGCAGCCGACTACCGAGATTTACTGAACAGAAATTTTAACAACCCGGCTTACAAACCAAGCGATCTCCATAAACGGATATTTGATCTTGATGCGCGAATCGTCATCACCACCAACTTTGATAAAATTTACGAGCGCTACTGCGGAGAAGTAGCAGCGGCTCAGACAGGTGCCTTCAAGGTGGTGAGCTATCATTCCAGTGATCTTGTTGATGAGATTAGGTCTGATACCCGCCTTATCATTAAGGCGCATGGCAACATCGACGATATTTCAAAGATGATTTTTACGCGAGCCGAGTATCATCGGGCAAAATCGGATCATGCAAAGTTTTATGATATTCTGAAGGCGGTATTTCTCACCCATACCGCCATTTTCGTTGGTTGCAGCATGGAAGATCCGGACGTTCTGCTGCTCCTGGAAGATGTCAAAATTACAGCGTCGGCCGAGCGCCCTCACTACGTCCTGATCAAGAAGAGATCACAGGACGCCTTTTCGATCTCAGACTGGAAGAAGACATACAACATTTGTCCGCTGGAGTATGGGCCATCTCATGCAAGTCTGGTGGACGATCTGAAAAGTTTGCAGGAGCAGGTCGAGACGGAGCGCGCTCTCACTGTTACTTAGCTGGAGGTTGGGCGGGATGCCTGTTTCGTTGCGGGAAAGTCAGGACATCGACGAGCTGGCAGGGGTTCTCTACGACATGCTCCCCGGCAGCGGCAACCCGCGCCTGTGCTTCCCGGTCGTCGCGCAGCAGCTCGGCCTTGCCGGTTACTGGATCGGCGGCAGCAAACGCCCCGCGATCGTCACCCTGCTTTCATCAACCTACGAGCGCGAGCGCCACAGGTTCTGCGACCTGATCGAAGGCGTTGTGCGCCAGTCCGTCTCATGGCGGGCCGGGAAGCGCGCACCGCTCACCCGCGACGAGGTGGAGGACATCAACCGCATCCTGCTCAGGCTCGGCTACAAGATCCCCGGCCTGCATGACGCCGACTTTCTCTCGCGCCTCGAGCGCCGCAGGAAGGAGGCTGAAGGCCAGCCGCCAAAAGACCCGGCGCAGCTCGCCAGCCTAAAGACGGAATTGGTGGCGCTTAGCATCCTCGATCCTGTCCCGCGCGGCTTTGCCTTCGAGAAGTTCTTGACCGAGCTTTTCGCCTTCCATGACCTTGCCCCCCGCGGCTCTTTCCGCCTGAAGGGGGAGCAGATCGATGGCAGCTTTCAGCACGACGGGCACACGTACCTTTTTGAGGCGAAATGGCAGAATGCTCCGGTTGCCCGCGCCGAGCTCGCCAACCTCAACGAAACCGTGACCAGCAAGGCCATATGGACGCGCGGCCTGTTCATCAGCTACTCGGGCTTTTCCCCTGACGGCCTCGCCGCCTTCGAGCGTGGACGACCTACCGGCCTGATCGCCATGGACGGCGCGGACCTCTACGAGATCCTGGACCGCCCCCTGTCCCTGCCGGAGGTTTTGAGAGCAAAGGCCCGCCGCGCCGCCGAGACAAATCGCTGTTGGGTTCCTGTGCGTTTGCTCTTCTAGCGATGCCTCTGGAACAGAATTGATAATAGTGTTCCATGTTCCCCTGCCCGAACGGCCTCATCCCAATGGTTTAAGGTGGATAACCCCGCCGACCGGCTGGCGCGTGGAACAGAACGCACGTATTCTGTTCCAATGCAGCTGCACGACACCCAGGGCAAGCGCCTGTACCTCACCGCCGACGAGCGCCGCCGATTCATCGCAGCGGCCGCCAGGGCCGAGCGACCGGTGCGCACCTTCTGCGCGGTGCTGCACGATAGTGGATGCCGGATCTCGGAGGCTTTGGCGCTGACGCCGGAACGGATTGATCTCACCGGCCAGGCCATCGTGCTCGAGACCCTGAAAAAGCGCCGCAGCGGCGTTTACAGGGCCGTGCCGGTGCCGCCCGGCCTCATTGACCAGCTTGACCTTGTGCACGGCGTCAGGGAGGCGCAGCGGCGCGGGAAAGGCCATGCCGACCGTTCCCTGTGGCCGTGGGCACGCAACACCGCATGGCGGCACGTCAAGGCGATCATGGAAGCGGCGGACATCGCGGACGGGCCGCACCGCTGCCCCAAGGGCCTGCGCCACGGCTATGGCATTCACGCCATCGGGTCAGGTGTCCCGCTCAACATGCTGTCGAAATGGATGGGACACTCCACCCTGGAGGTGACGGCGATCTACGCGAATGCCCTTGGAGCGGAGGAACAAGGCATCGCTGCCCGGATGTGGCAGAGATAATCCCCGCAATTGGTATGTTTCGATAACCTTCGGAGAGGCGAAAAGATCATTGCTGAGAGCTAGAGTATAAAATATAAATAAGAAGGGAAAAGATCGCGGCGGCGAGACCAAAAAAGCAAAAATGAGTAAGCGCAAAATAGCTTTCATAATATCCTTGGTCAAAAGCGTAGTGTCACAACAAAGCACAAATAACATTAGTTTAGATAAGGAGCAAGCCATAGTGCAAAAGGCGTGACAGTCCGACATCCGGTCCCTGAATAGAAATTGCCGCATCCCTGGGGCGGGAGTGCGGCAATTCCGTTCAACAGCATACGAACTCGGTAGTATAACATCATTATCAATAATATAACACTTGTTTTTGTTGCTGATAGTCAGAATCCGGTCCATGATTATTTATGCTAGCCCGCTTCTCGGCAGTAAATGACATGGCTATTCATAAATATTTAACCAGGCTGATATTAGTGTTATAATGAAAAATCTCTGGCATGGATATTATATGGCAACCAACTTATCAAATAAAGACAGGATTAACTTAGACGAATTAGCCAAAAGCTTGGCTGATGAAGCGAAGTCGCAAAACCTGGGTAGCAGTTTCAGAAATCAGCCGCCACAACTTATCAACAAGAACCTTTTAAGCGACATCAGGAGCAAGCTGGACGAGATTTTCCCCGGAAGAGTGTCTGTGCAATCGGCTGAGATTGCCAAGACATTCGAGGAACTGAAAACCAAAGGCACGGTTGATGGATTCCCTGTCAGCGCCAAGACAGCGTTGACCGAAGTGGATTTTACTGAATTTGTAGATGATGTCCTGCCAAAGGCAGCTGCAGCACCACAGGTATTCAAGGCTGACCGCCAGGAATTCATCAAGGAATTGAAAGCCACCCCAGGCGTCGATAGCGCGATTGCGGACGGCTTCGACGGCTATTTTGAGAAGGCGGGTGGCGGCATCACACGGGAAGCCGTCCAGGACGCCATGCTCGTCATTGGCAAGGAACTCGGCACCCTGGATTGGCCGAGCGACACCGAGATTGAGGTATCCGATCTTTTCGACCGTCAGGAGAGGGAGTTCAAGGCGGGCGTTCTAGCTCCGGCAAAGCCCGAATCGGCCGCTGAACCTGTCCGGCAGCCGGCAGAGCCTGCGCCTGCCCGGCCAGCCCCCCCCTCCATCTGGGAGGACAATGTCAGCTCGAAGAACCGTGTTTCCGCATGGCCGGGCATGCAAGAAGCCGCCGGAGTTTATCCGGACCTCCATAGCCACCGAACCCCGGCGTCCGACCTGGACACGACACTCCCATTTACCGCGCTGTCGAAGCCGTCGCCTGTTGAGGTTACCCCCGTCCCGAAAGCCGTAACGGCTGCTGTGGAGGCCGTGGAAGGTGTGGCCGAGCGTCGTGGCCTGTTCTCCGCCCTGGCCAAGGTCTTGCCAGGCGGCCTTGGCAAGGTGTTCGGTTTCGTTGCCGCTCCCCTGGCCGTCTACGGCCTCACCAACGACGCGCAGGCCGCTGTGGAGGCCACCCCTGTCTTGAACGCAGCCAGGCCTGCGTCAGAGGGCCGGATAGCGGAAGCAGGCGTCAGGCTTATCGAGGCGGCGGATCTGACAGGCGGCATCGCGCCCCTTGTCAGGGCCGGTGCCAACGCTGCCGGGCTCGACGTCGCCAAGGGAGAGCTGAACGCCGCGCGTTCTCCGGAAGATAGCCAGCTCGATCTCATCAGTCGCAATGACGACATCCTGCCGAAAACCGTGACCCTCAATGGCCGTGAGCTGCCCTTGCTGGATGCGCTCCGCGACCCGCAGGCCAATAAATCATTCTACCGGATTGCCGAGCGCACCGAAGATCCGGCGACGCAGCGCCGGTTCATGGATTTTCTCGGTTCCTTCAACACGGCCGAAATAGCCAGGACGCAGAATGCTCCTGCCGAACAAACGGCCTATGATCGGCCCGTTGTTCCCCGGTTACAGGGACCAATCATCCCAGGTGGATGATTTATGCTTAAGAACGTAACAAGTAAGGCGGTCAGCATTTGATAGATGTACAGGGTTCTTAGAGTTCTCACCGTCAACGAACTTGGAATTGTAAAGCACAATTTGCGTGCTATGATATAGCACGTTTCATCTGATGACAGACTTTCATGAAAACAGCTACAATCTCTCTTATTTCCATTATTGCGTGTTTGGCATTGCTAGTTGTTACTCAAAGTCATGCCAACCAGTCGATTGGCGGCAGCATGCAAATCGGCTATGACACAGCGGCTTGTGCAGCCGCCAAACAGGGAACATTGCGTTATTCCAGTTCGACAACGAATTGGGATTACTGCAATGGGTCAGCGTGGACCCCTTTTAGGGCATGCAAGGGCGGCGCGTCCTGCCCCGATCCCGGCGACGTGTGCACCGACGGTTCAGTGTTCATCGGCTGCCCCTTCAGCACCTATACGCCGACCTACACCACACGCTGCGACGCCGGGCAGACCTGGAGCGGGTCAGCCTGCACCGGCACCCGCAGCACCCTGGCATGGAATGCCGGGAACGGTGCAGGCTTTACGACCACCAGCATCACCAGCGTTACGGACGGCGAGGCCAATACCAACAGCCTAATCGCCCTCGATTCCAACAGCGGAACCGCCGGAACACAGCAGCATCTGGCGGCACAGTATTGCTACGACCTCTCCATCCATAGCCAGACCGACTGGTATCTGCCGTCACCGAATGAACTCATGATGCTGTATATCAGCCAGGCAAGCCTTGATGGCGTCAATGCTGCCGGAAGTTACTGGACGTCCGCCGAACGCGACAATGACGAAGGACGCGTCTTATATTTCGGCTTACTGGCACTAAGCTATGTGCAGAAGGATAATGCCTATAACGTCCGCTGCATGCGACAGTAAGATCGAATGACGTTAGTTGAAACGTTGATTTCTCTGGTCTGCTGCGCCTGAAGCTCAGTTACGGCAGCAACGGTTTAGGGCCTGCTACAGGGAGGATAGCACCCTGATAGTGAGAAGGCCCCGGATGCTCCCAGCCGTCCTTCCACCATTCTTCTTTGCTGACGACGCCGGTCCGCCTGTTGCGTTGGATCACAGCGGGGCCATCCGCACGGTCACGCTTGCCGTCTTTGAACCATCCCTCATAGGTGACAATGCCGGTTGTGGCGTCCCTGACTATCAGGGCCGCGTCGCCTGACCGGTCGAGTTTGCCGCCCCCGTTGTACCAGGCTTCGCTGAAGACGACTCCGGTCGCGGGGTCGCGCCGGATGTTGACCGAGTAACGTTCCTCGGGAAACCTGAATACCGAATAGCCCATAACAAACCTGTCAATGCTTGTTGATATAAAGACAGCGTTTTATAGAAAATTGCCGATCTCCGCAAGAATTATTGTGTCAATAATCAATACTGATACGTCACTCGTCGGCTTAATTTGTCCATAAAATGGCAGGCGCTAACTAAGGCGATTTGCCTTTGAAGTGTGGTAATATATTATAGTATAATAATAAGAACGTCCGGGGCAACGGCAATGAAAACAACAATAACACAGGCCAAAGTATTCAGAATATCCGCTCTCATAGTGGATGATTTACCTTATGTTCGCGATTCGGGGCATGGGTGGCATTAGGATGGCGCACATCATCAGCCCTGTTAATCGCCGCCGCAGTTTTGATCCAACTTGCGAATACCTACCCTGCCCGATCGACTGAGACAGAACCGGAAGGGTGCTACTTGGCCATATCCGGAGACGTTATCTGCCCCCGCGACCCGGAAAACCCACCCAAGCTTGACGGTCCCGGCGTTCCGGGCAGACCGATGCCGCCCGACCCCGGCCCCGCCCCGGACCCCATAATCCTTCCGGAGGGCACATGCGAGGGCATGGACCCCTATGCGGTGTTCACCCAGCACGCCCGCACCCGTGAAGGCTACTCGACCACGGTCTATCTAGATTCCCTTGGCAAGCCCACGGTAGGCATCGGCCACCTGGTCGTGCCTGCGGATGGCTTGAAGGTCGGGGATGTCATCACCGACGCGCAGGTGATGGCCTTCTGGTACAAGGACAGCGCCGCTGCCTTCGCCGCCTCCGCCAAGCAGGCGGGCGAGGCCGTCATCTGCGACCCCTGCTTTGTCGCGGCCCTCGCTTCCGTAAACTACCAGCTGGGCACGGGCTGGCGCAGGAAGTTCCCAACCGTATGGGCATTAATCAGGGCAGGCGCTTACAACGCTGCCGCCGACATGCTCGAAGGCAGCCTGTGGATGCGCCAGACCCCGGTGCGGGTGCGCGATTTCCAGGCCGCGCTGCGCGCCCTGCCGCCCAAGGGGCCAAGCTGCACCATGGAACCTCCTGAAGATCCGCCGCCGCCTGAACTGTGCGACATTGCGCCGGAGGCCTGCGAACCGATTTGCTATGGCAGCTGTGGCAGTGGCCCGCCTCCACCGAGCTGCCAGTGCAGCCCGCCAAGGCCGGGCGCGTTGCTCGGCGGGCAGGGCGACGCGCAGGTCGGCGTTTCCTTCGATGTGTTTCATACCTTTGAGGGCCGAACCGAGTGGAGTGCGCTGAATGGGGGCTGGGATGCAAACATCAAGGCCGCTGCTGCCTATCTGAACTCCGGGCCGGAGTGCCGCCAGTTTGTGATCTCCTATCCAGGCGTCGTCGGGAAGGGATCAGATGACTCCGCTGTCCGAACGGGCAGCCTTACCCAATGCGCCAGAGGCGATTTCAACCGCCATTATCAGTCATACGGCGCTGCGATCAAACGCGCCGGTATCACGCACGGGCTGATCCTTCGCATCGGCTGGGAGTGGAATATTGCGACCAACCCGGGCATGTCGCCTTACGACAAGTCGACCCGGACCATGCACACGGAACTCATCCCGGCGTTCCGGGAATGCTATGGCCAGATCGTCCGCTCGATCCGCTCAGCCTGTGCGGACTGCGGTCTCAAATTCGACTACAATAGCAATTCCAACATATCCGCAAGCCTTATGCGCCAGGGATATCCGGGCGACGACGTCGTGGATATCATCAGCATCGAAGGATACGACAACGCAGGCTCGAAGACGGATCCCGTAGCGCGCTGGAACACACATGAAGCCCACCTGAACGACGCCCGCGACTTCGCAAAGGAACGCGGCAAATACATGGCCATTCCCGAATGGGGACTATTAAACTGCAACATCAATTCAGTGCCGTGCTCTGACACCATCAGGAACGCCGCCTATCCGCCGGGTGACAATCCCTACTTTATTCAGAAAACCTGTGAGTACGGCAAAAACTCAGACAACAAAGTCTATTATTCCGTCTATTTTGGCGGAAAGCCGACATCATATCCCTGGCATTCCCTCACCCACCCGTTGAACGCGAAATCGAAGGCGGCATTCATTAAATATTGTGGGTGCGGCGCTCCGCCCTGAACTGCCGCCGAGGTCGAACAAACGGCAGGACAGGCGACGTATTGTTGTTAAAATAAATACCATGGTATGATGCGCGATAAGAGTATTATATACAGATTTCAAAGACTGAGAAAATCCTATGCTCCGCCGCCTGTTTCTCTTAGCCGTGCTTCTAACACTGACCGTTCCCGCCGTCGCCGGGCAGGGATCTCCCGCGCCGGACGACGCCCCGGTCAAGGAGGATTACCGCGCGACGCCTTGGTTTGGCGGCCCGCCGCCGCACCGTGACGCCGCCGAGCCCAACATCCCGGCGGAGGCTGAACCGCCACCCGCGACCGCCATCCTGCCCGACGAGGAAGCGGGCGTGATCCGCTTCATGCTCAAGGGCCGGGAAGCCGCCATCCTGGACGGCACCGGCCTGCACGTCCGCGACGGCATTACCTACGGCGGCAACATCAATAGCACCGGCGCGGTAGGCGACGCTACGGAGCCGTCAGACAACGATGCAGCCGGTGGCGGACGATGAGTGCCGTCCGGACAGGAGCGCGCCTGACGGCCTTCTGCGCCCTCCTGCTGGCGCACCCGGCTCATGCCGCCTGTACGAGCCCGACCGGCGCGGAGGGCGACATGATGTACAATGCCGCCAGCAACGTCATGCAAGGCTGTAACGGCACGGGCTGGATCGCCTTGGGCGAGATCAATCCGGCGGCCGGACCCGGTACATGCTCCAATCCCACCGGCAACGAAGCAGACATCCTGTACAACAAGGACTTCAGCGTCTTTCAGTTCTGCAACGGGCAGCAATGGACGGCCATGACGGGCGGCAGCGGCGCAGGCTCGTCCGGCAACGCTTCGACCTGCCCATCCGACAGCGGTCTTGTCGCACGGTGGACGATGGAGGAAGGCAGCGGCACGACGACAACCGATTCCGTCGGCAGCTACGTAGGAACGCTCACCAACGGTCCGACCTGGGCGACCGGGCATTCCGGCAACGGCATCAATTTTGACGGCACCAACGATTACGTCAACGTCCCCGTCAATGCAGCCCTGAACATGACGGGCACCGACATGACCATATCGGCATGGTTCAAGGCGGATGTCGCGACAGGCACAAGGCGGATTGTAAGTCTGCCCAAAAGCGAAACCGCAGGATCGGAGAAATATGCCCTGCTCATAACCGGCGGGCAGCTACAGTTTGCTCTGGGAAAAGGAAGTGAGGCTTTTGCACAGACCCCTTTTTCTGATACGACAAGCTGGCACCATGTCGTCGGAGTTCTCGATGAACGGGGTGATAGTGTCATGTTGTTTCTCGACGGCGTTTATAAAACAGTGGCACTCATCGGTACAGGAAATATTGGCAGCAACACCAACGGCAATTTTCAGATAGGCCGTTATGGCCCGACTTATGGGCAATATTTTGACGGGCAGATCGATGACGTGCGGGTTTACAACCGGGCGCTGTCCGACGCGGAAATTGCCTCCCTCTATGCGGGATGTAACTAGATATTCTACCCAAGCCGGCGCTTTCTTCTTTTCAGGGCTGGGAACGGCATTCAAATGCAACGAATCCGGGTAACTTCATGAACTATTACAGCTTTGGCTGAGTTATATGGTCCTGCCGGGTGCGATAACTCCACAGGACATTGCGCATTGCTTCCAGCAGACACGCTTCGGCGTCAGACCATCGATGTGCCTCCACAGCCTCGTCTATCCAGTGATGCGCAGCTTCCCTGTAGTTCAGCTCCCTCGCAAACCAGCCTTTCTTCACAATGCGCACGGGCAGGGCAGCAATGTCAGCGAAATCGCGCTTTATATCTGGCATCGGTCTAATAGCTCCAGCATGGACAAGCTCGTTGATTATTCCTAGAGTATAAACATAACGTAAATAAAAAGGGAACAGAGGTGATGCGTTGCCTGTTCCAATTAATGATTTGAGTGAGATCTCGATGCCTGAAATTCTATTGGAAAGATATACTGCCGACATCAAGCGGGATGCAGCGACAGGCGTGGCTATCCTTGAGACATGGTATAAGGATGGCGAGATCCACCGCTCTGACGCTCCGGCCGACATTGAACGCAATGCGACGACCGGTGTCGCCGTCTACGAGGGATGGTGGAAACAAGGCAGGCTTGACCGCACCGACGGCCCAGCCATTATCGTGCGTGACCCTGCAAGCGGAATTGCAACGTGCGAAGCGTGGTACAAGGATGGCAAGCTTCACCGCACCGACGCGCCTGCGGTGATCGAGCGCGATGGCGTAAGCGGCCTGATCACCAGGGAGGAATGGTGGATGGACGGCCAGCAGCTTACAGAGCCGCCGCCTCATCAGAGCGCTATCCTTCCCGCGGCAGCACCAAAACCGCCGCTTCCATGAAAAGACCACGGGAAGGGTAGGCGCACGAGCTGGTGGCTTTAGGACCCGAAGTTGACAATAAGCGCACCGGCGGCTTAAATCCTGTGATGAAAGGCAAAATATCCGCCTATAGCCATGATGTGAAAGCCGGTGTCATCGAAGGCAGCGATGGTCAGCCTTATTATTTTGCCCTGAAAAACTGGCGCTCGGAAACACGCCCACGACAGGATTGCCGCGTCGAGTTCATTGAGGAAGGGCGCAACGTCATCGAGGTCCGGGAAGACAACAGCTAGAGGCGCGTCCGGGCTTTGCCTGACCGTGCTCTACTCGCCCCGCCTGTGGCGTTGCTCCCCGCGCCTGTAGTCGCGGCCGTCCGGTGACGATCCCTCGCGCGAAGGGGTTCAGGGGCTGGGTAGTTTTCGGCTTTCAATCAAAATCCGGGTTTTGGCGCGCTGAACATCCCTGCTGAAACCGCATTGGTGTCAGGGCCTGCGTAGCGCCGCAGCGCTGCAGGGTCCGTGTCCGGCCCGGTGCGTTCCGCAGTATTCTCCTGCGCTTTGCGAAGCCCTGGCGGCATCGCGGCGTCGATGTCGTCCTTGAGCGCGTCCAGATCCCCGTTGGTCAGCTCGTCCTTGCCGATCGTTTCCCGTGCCGTGTCGAGACGCTGCTGAAACGCAAGCAGGTCCTGGCGTTCCTTGGTCAGTGTTTCCTGCGAAGATCGGTCGGCGAAGTACGACTCGGCTGGCGGCCTGGAATCCTCAATGTCCTCCGGCCTGATTTCATCCGATGAGACGGCTTCGCCGTGCTCGTCGAACACCGCTGTCCCGTCCTCCGTCTTGAAGACATGGCGGCCATCGGGCAGCTGGACCGCTCCGGCAAGCGCCGCCCGGATACGCTCCCGCACTTCGGCCGCCGCGCGCTCGTTCTCCTGCAGCGCCTCCACGGTCATGGCGTCATAGCGATCGAGCTGCGCCGTGAATTCGGCGATCCGTTTGCTGTCCGCAAGTTCCGTCTCCCGCAGGTGATCGAGGAATTCGGCGTCTTCTTTCTGGTCCTTTTCGTCCTTGCGCACCTTGTCCTGGCGCGCCTCGTCACGCTCGATATCCTCAAAGGCCCTGCGCCGGATGTCCTCACGCCTGCGGGCGGCCAGCTCCTCAATCAGGCTGGCTTGCCGGTCGAATTCGAAGCGGATGGAAGGCGTGCTCTCAATCTGCATCTACTTTCCGCACTCCTTTGAAACCAGGGCATAGAGGATGGCTGACGGCAATTTGTCGCCGAAGCGGGTAAAGGCAGCGTAGATTTTTTCGACCGAGTCCTTGGCATCGTAAAACCAACGGTTGATGCAGGCGCTGCCCGTGTCGTTGCCATCCTTGACGTAACGGGCGGTCTCCAGACCTGAGATTACCCCGCTGATATAATAATATCGCTGTTCGTCATTCATAATCTTCATCACATCATCGGCAGTGTAATACTTAGCTTCGGACACAGCAGGATTGCCCATAAGAAACAGGCCCAATGAGCCACTCATAAGCGCAGTTTTGATACCGCAATACACGCTCATAACCGTCCGTTTATTTGCGAGGATTTGCATCTGTAGCGCCATTTCAGTTAAAATGTTATAGAAACTGGTGATTTTTCGGCGGACATCGTTTAAGAAGGGACCGCCGGAGCGGAGAGCGAAAGGGGACGGTTTTGTGCGCCCCTAAAACCGCTAACGCGTTGATATGAATGAAGAAGATAGCTTATGTGCGCGTATCCACCCCCGATCAGCGTCATGACCGGCAGATCGAGGGCCTGAAGGCGATTTGCGACGATCTGCATGTCGAAACGCTTTCGGCATGCGCCGCCAGGCGGCCGGTCTACGACCAGGTGCTGAAAATGCTTCAGCCCGGCGACACGTTCGTGGTCTGGGACCTGGACCGGGCCTTCCGTTCCGTGATCGACGCGCTGACCGAGGCAGAGAAGCTGCGGCAGCGGGGGGTTCACTTCAGCGTTGCCAGCCTGCATGTCGATACGTCCACTCCGGCCGGGATCTTTGTCTACACGATGATGTCCGCCCTGGCGGAGTTCGAGCGGCGTACCCTCTCCCAGCGCACCAGGGAAGGGCTGGCGGCTGCCCGCAAGCGCGGGGCGAAGATCGGCAGGCCGCCCCGGCTCACTGACCAGCAGGTTTGCCAGGCCCGCAGACGGATCGAACGCGAACGCGTCTCGGTGACTAAAGTCGCAAATGATCTTGGTGTGCCTCGCTGGACTCTAGGCCGCCGCCTCCGGCAGCAAGCGGCCGCTAAGGCTCCGCCTTGAGACGTGGCTCCCCGCGCCTGTAGTCGCGGCCATGCGGTTACGATCCCTCGCGCGAAGCGTCATCCGTTCGCTCATCGTGATAGTAAGTAATGCCATTGCGCACACACCAGAAATCGTACTTTGCGTACATAGCATGAGATTCGCGGAAGCCCAACCCTGCCAGCTTCTTAGCAAACTTGTCGAACTCTGTGGGATCAATGCTCTCTCCGCACCAGTCAGGATTGTTGGCGCGGGCTTCGTCAACATCAGCATCGTCGTAAAATTCCGTAGTGATTTTCTTGAAGGCTTCGTATGCGACCCATGCCTCCATCATACGCGGCCACCGGTCACGCCTGATGGCGAAAACCTCTTTCTCTTCCTCCGATAGCTGCCACCAATCCGGGCCTTCATATCGATCTGGGTCTGTCTTGTACGTCGCCTCGCTTTCCGCCAGCCGTTCATTAAACCGCTTCCTGAACATCCGGCCCTCCCTCGGATGTGCCTGATCCCTGGCCTATCGCCCGCCGCCTGAGGTCGCGCAGCGCCGCCTCAGCCGCCTTCACCGCCCTGTCCGGCCCCGACGCCTCGCCGGTGCCAAACCTGGCCACACCGCCGCCCCCTGCCCTTTCCAGGCCGTCACGATGCAGCACTGTCCGCACATCCGCGAAATCGATCCCGATCAGGTTCACGCGCGTCAGCAGGTCGGTGATCGTCCGCACCGCCTTTGTCACATCATCCAGGCCCTGATCGCGCTGTCCGGTCCCGTCCGCCATGCCCGTTTCCTTGGGTTGCCATCCTGAAAGCTGGACGAACGCGCCGCAAGCGCAAGGCCCTGCCCGCACCACCCGCTGCGCGGCCGTGTTGAGCCTTGCGCTTCCGGCTTCTCCGTTCGTCCGGGCGCTTGTCCGTCAACCACAAAAAAAGGAGAACGGACATGACAGACAGAACCGAAAAGACAGCACTTATCCGCAGCCAGAATGATGAATTCAGAAGAAGAGTTGGAGACTACCGGCTTTTGAACGTCCGCGTTGAAGGCCGCTATATCATGACGCAGGGCATCCGGGCGCTTGGAGATGAAGCGCTCCTTGAGATATGCAGGAAAGTCGGCACCTTCGATGCGTTCACGCCTGGCAACAACCCACACGGTGAGCACGATTTCGGAGCGTTTGATCACAACGGACAAAAGGTTTTCTGGAAGATCGATTATTACGACCGGACCTTCGAGTACGGCAGCGAAGACCCGTCCGATCTAGCTCAAACCCGCCGCGTCCTGACCATCATGCTGGCAGAGGAATACTGACCAGCCGTCAGAATCCCGGACCGTGACGGTCCGGGGTTTCTTTAAATGGCTTGAAGGAATCAAAGCTTCAGGCTGCGGCCGTGGCCGCGCCAGCGGGGCCGCCTCCGGCGGCGAACGGGATCGACGCTACATGCCACTGTGGGCCTGTACCCGCGTCGACGGGGCCGCCTCTGGCGGCGAGCAGGATCGGCGCTACATGCCACTATGGGCCTGTACCCGCGCCGACATG
>CAXTJY010000004.1:16038-21167 GCA_964244395.1 uncultured Rhodovarius sp. | reverse complement strand
GGAGTCACCGCGCTGGGCATTGCCGGCATGGCGCTCTCCACCGAGACGCTGGTCGCGCTCAATCCTGGCCAGTCCGCCTCCTTCGCCGGCTATGAATGGCGGTTGGACGGGGTGCGCGACGCGCCCGGCCCCAACTTCACCGCCCGCCGCGCCGACGTGTCGGTACTGGTGGGCGGCGCCGTGGCCTTCACCATGACGCCCGCCCGCCGCACCTTCCCCATCGGCCGCACCACAACCACCGAGGCCGCGATCCGCACCAACGGAATGCGCGATCTGTACCTGGTGCTGGGCGAGGAGCGCGATGGCGGCGCCGTGCTGCGGATCCACCACAACCCGATGGCGCCGTGGATCTGGCTGGGCGCGCTGGTGATGGCGCTGGGCGCCGCCACTTCGCTCAGCGACCGCCGGGTGCGGGTGGCCGCGCCGAGCCGCCGCACGGCGGCAGCGCCGGCATGAGCGGCTTCCGGCACGGACCCGGCCGCGATGCGACAGACCCGGCATTGATCGCTGGCGGATGAGCGACGCAGCCCCGCAACGCCCACCTGCGCCGCCATCACGCCGCCGCCTGCTGCTGGCGGCCCCACTGGGCGCCGCCGCCGCCGCCGGCGTGGGGTTCTGGGCCATGCTGTCGGGCCTGCAGGACGGCTCCTTCAATCCGCGCGGCGTGCCTTCGGCCTTGCTGGGTCGCGCGGCGCCCGACTTCACCCTACCCCCGGTCGAAGGCGCGCCGCAGCCCGGCCTGTCCGCCGCCGACCTGCGCGGCCTCGACCGCCCCGTCCTGGTCAATTTCTGGGCGAGCTGGTGCGTGCCCTGCATCATCGAACACCCGCAGCTCATGGCGCTGCGGGCCGAGGGCGTGCCGATCTTCGGCATTTCCTACAAGGATCGCGCGCCGGATGCGCTGCAATTCCTCTCCCGCCGCGGCGACCCCTTCAACCGTCTGGCGGCCGACCCACCCGGTCGCGTGGCCATCGACTGGGGCGTCTATGGCGTACCGGAATCCTACATCCTTGACCGACAGGGCATCATCCGCTGGCGCTTCGCCGGGCCGATCACGGCCGAGATCATGAACGAGGACGTGAAGCCCCTGCTGCGTCGATACGTATGAAGCCCGCCTGCATGAGTGCTCCGGCCCGCCGCGTCTTCCCGCTTGCATTCGTCCTGCTGCCGCGTCTCGCCCTGGCCGCCTTTCTGCCCGCCGACCGCCTTTCCGACCCCGCCGCCGAAGCCCGCGCCCAGGCCATCGGCCGCGAGGTTCGCTGCATGGTGTGCCAGGGCCAGTCCATCGAGGACAGCGACGCCGATCTGGCCCGCGACCTGCGCCGCATCATCCGCGAACGGCTGACTGCCGGTGATGAGGACGGCGCGGTGCGCGGTTATCTGCATGACCGCTACGGCGACTTCATCCTGTTGCGGCCGCCCTTCTCCATCGCCACCGCACTGCTGTGGGCGACGCCGGCGCTGGCTTTCCTGTTCGGCTTTTTCCTCATTCGCCGTCGTCGTGCCGTACCGTTGGCGGCGCCGCTGACGGCTGAGGAACAGGCGCGCCTAGACCAGCTGGCCCGCTCGCCATGAGCTGGCTGCTGCTGGCGGGGCTGGCCGTGTTGCTGCTGCTGCCCCTAGCCGCCGCCTTGCGCGGGGCCGGCGAGGCGCGCGACCGTGCCGAGGCCGACCGCGCCCTGTTCCACGCCCAGCTCGCCGAGCTGGAGCGCGAGCGCGAATCCGGTCGGCTCACCGAGGCCGCCTACGCCGATGCAAGGCTTGAGGTGCAGCGCCGGCTCCTCGCCGCCCCGGCGTCGGTCCAGGCCCGCGCCGGCGGCCGCGCGCCCTTGCTGGCCACGCTGATCGGGGTACCGGCGCTGGCCTTCGCCTTTTATTTGACCCACGGCAGCCCCGGCCTGCCCTCGGCCAGCTTCGCCGCGCGGCAGGAGCTGGGGACGCGCGACGAACTTTTGCTGGCCCAGCTCCGGCAACGCATTGCCGCCTTGCCGGCGGGCGAGCAGCGCCGCACCGGTCTCATCCTGTTGGGCAATGCGGAGCGTAATCGTGGCGATTTTCAGGCCGCCGCCACGGCGTGGCGCGAGGCACTGGAGACTACATTCGAGCCGGGTCTCGCCGGCGACCTGGCAGAGGTCGAACTGGAGCGCGCGCAGAACACGGCTGCGCTGATCCTGCTGCGGCGCGCGACGCGGGAAGCGCCGCAGGACCCGCGGCTGCGTTTCCTGGTCGGCGTGGCGGAGGCGGCCACCGGCCGGCGCGACACCGCGCGCGCCACATGGGTCGCGCTGCTGGCCGATGCCCCGGCGGACGCGCCCTGGCGAGCCACCGTCGAGGCAAGACTTCGCGCTTTGCAGTAGTAGCGTCGCAGATTGCGACGCCTTTTCGGCAATTGTGGCTGGCACGTGGCGTGCAAGGTTGGGGCAGACACATCAGGATGCTTCCCATGACCAAGCTGATCGCCGCCGCCCCCGCAGCCCCGGCCCGCAAGAACGCTGACGATGCCTCACTGACCGGCTACCTGCTTGGCTCTTGCATCTTCATCGCCGGTGTCATCGGCCTGTTCTCCGTGGCCGGCTTCCAACTATGACAGATTGACCGGGGACGGGCGAAGATGCGACGGATGCGCATGGTGACTGCCCTGGATCCCGAGATTGCCGGCCAACTGGCGGAAGACCTGCCCCCGGCGGTGTTCCGCCGCATCATCGCGACCTTCGAGATGGACCTTGGCCGGCTGACCGCCGAGTTGCAGGCCTGCGCCGCCGCTCACAATGCCGACGGCTATCACCGCGCCGCGCACAGCCTGGCCGGCGCCGCCGCCGCCGTGGGCGCCAGGCGACTGGAATTCGAGGCGCGGATCGCCATGGACCCGCGCCAGCCGGAGCCCGCCGCCACCCTGTTGCCGCGGCTTTCCGCCGAAAGCCGTCTGGCCCTGGCCGAGCTCAACAGCCTCGCCCAGGCATGAGCCGCCGTTCCGCGACCGCATGAGCGAAAGCCGCGGCCGCATCCTGCTGGTCGAGGACACGCCGACACAGGCCGAGGTGGCGCGCGCGTTGCTGGCGGATATGGGCCACGAAGTTCGCCACGCCGAGACGGGCGCCCGCGGCCTGGCCCTGGCGCTCGACTGGATGCCGGACGCCATCCTGGTCGATCTGCAACTGCCGGATTTTTCCGGCTTCGAGCTGATGCGCCGGCTGCGGGCCGAGGGCGTCGAGGCGGCCTGCATCGTCATCACCGCCAATGGCAGCGTGAACGCGGCGGTGGAGGCGATGCGCGAGGGCGCGATGGACTTCATCGTCAAGCCCTATGGCAAGGCGCGGCTGAAGGTCACGCTGGACAACGCGCTGGAGAAGCGGGCGCTGAAGGCGGAACTGACCGCGGTCAAGCAGCAGCTCAACCGGGGGCGGTTCTTCGGCTTCGTCGGCGCTTCGCCGGTGATGCAGGCGGTGTATCGCACCATCGAAAGCGTGGCGCCGTCGCGCGCCAATGTCTTCGTGACCGGCGAGAGCGGCACCGGCAAGGAGCTGGCGGCGGAGGCGATCCATAAGGCCAGCCCGCGGGCGCGGGGGCCTTTCGTGGCGCTGAATTGCGCCGCCATTCCGCGCGACCTGCTGGAATCCGAGATTTTCGGCCATGTGAAGGGCGCCTTCACCGGCGCCACCGACAACCGACCAGGTGCCGCCAAGCAGGCCGAGGGCGGAACGCTGTTCCTGGACGAAATCGGTGAGATGCCGCTGGAAATGCAGGTCAAGCTGCTGCGGTTCCTGCAGACCGGGAGTTTCCAGCCGGTGGGTGCGTCGCGGCCGGAGAAGGCGGATGTGCGCATCGTCAGCGCCACCAACCGCGACCCGCTGGCGGAGGTGGAGGCGGGGCGCTTCCGCGAGGACTTATACTACCGACTCTACGTCGTGCCGATTGAGCTGCCGCCGCTGCGCGAGCGGGGCGAGGATGTGCTGCTGATCGCGCGCCATTTCCTGGCCGCCTTCAGCAAGGAGGAAGGCCGACGCTTTCGCGGCTTTTCGCGCGAGGCGGAGGCGGCCATCCGCGGCTATCCCTGGCCTGGCAACGTCCGGCAGTTGCAGAACGCCATGCGCAACGTGGTGGTGCTGCACGATGCGGAGGTGGTGGAGGCGCCGATGCTGCCGCCGATGCTGCTGCGCGCCGGGCGTCGCCCGCCAGCGCCGATACCCTTGCAGCTCGCCGAGCCGGCGCCGCAGACGCACACCCAGGAATACCGCGCCCCGGAACCCCCGCCGCTGCCGGCGCCGGCCCCTATCGTTCCGGTGGCGCCGAGCATCGAGCCGCTGGCAGTGCTGGAAAAGCGGCTGATCCTGGCCGCGCTGGACCACACTCAACAGGATGTGCCCCGCGCCGCGGCCCTGCTGGAGGTCAACCCGTCGACCATCTATCGCAAGTTGGCCGCCTGGCGCGCGGGCTGAAGCCATAGCTCGGCATGGCCCGCGTGCTGGACAGATGCGTGCCGTCGCGGCATGTCTTCGCATCCGCACCAATTCGCGCGCGCACAGGAGCCTTGCTTGACCTACGTCGTCACCGAAAGCTGCATCAAGTGCAAATACATGGACTGCGTGGAAGTGTGCCCGGTGGACTGCTTCTACGTCGGCGAGAACATGCTGGTCATCCACCCGGATGAGTGCATCGATTGCGGCGTGTGCGAGCCGGAATGCCCGGCCGAGGCCATCCTGCCCGACAGCGATGACAAGGCCACCGCCTGGGTGGAGATGAACCGCAACTACGCGCAGAGCTGGCCCAACATCACCCGGAAGGGTGAGGCGCCGGCCGATGCGGATGAGTGGAAGGGCAAGCCGGACAAGATGGCGCTGTTCGACCCCGCTCCGGGCAAACCCTAGGCGCGCGCAACCCCGGCCACCGTCCGGGGTTCCTCCCCCGTCCGGTGGAGGTTCCGATGCGCGGCAAGCGATGGCTGTTGTGGCTTGGCATCCCGGTGGTCGCGCTCGTTGCGCTCGTGCTGGTGTTTTCCTGGAGCTGGTTCACCCCCCTGATCGAACGCCAGGCCTCGGCGATTCTGGGTCGGGCCGTCACCATCGGCGAGATGCATGTGTCGCTGGGCCGGGTCACCACGGTGACCTTGCGCAACGTGCGGGTGGAGAACC
>CAXTJY010000004.1:7032-16028 GCA_964244395.1 uncultured Rhodovarius sp. | reverse complement strand
CGTCGGCGCCCTTCGCGGCGATCGAGGCGCTGGTGCTGCGGCTGGACGGCATGGCGTCGTTGCGGGGGCGGACGGCGGTCATCAACGACGTGGAGATCGACGGTGCCGCCATCGAGGCCGCGTCGCTGGCCGACAACCGTAACAACTACACCTTTGCCTTGGCGGACACGGCCAATCCGCCGGACGGCCAGGCGCCGGCCGCCCCGTTCAAGACGCTGGCCATTCGCAACAGCCGCGCCCACGTCACCCATGCCGGGCTGCGCGCCGACTTCCAGGGCGATATCGCCACGCGTGAGCAGGAGGGGCGGCCGCAGGTCGTGCTGAACGTGCGCGGCACCTACGCCGGCCAGCCGCTGACCGGTGAAATCGTCGGCGGCTCCATCCTGGACTTCCAGAATGCCGAGCGGCCGTGGCCGATCGATGCGCAGATCCAGAACGGCCCGACCCGCGGCCGGCTGGTGGGCAATCTGCGCAACCCACTGGCGCTGGCCGGCGCCGACGTGCGGCTGGAGCTGTCCGGGCCCGACATGTCGCTGTTGCGGCCCCTCACCGGTGTGCCCATCCCGCGCACCCCGCGATATCAGGTGGCGGGGAAGCTGGATTATGGCGACGATCGCTTCCGCTTCACCGACATCACCGGCCAGGTTGGGAACACGGATCTGGCGGGGACGCTGACGGTCGATCCGCGCGGCGCCAAGCCGGATATCACGGCCGATCTGCGCTCGCGTCGGGTGGACATGGCCGACCTGGCCGGGTTCATCGGCGGCAACCCAGGGCGGGGCGCTCCGGATACGGACAACCGGGTGCTGCCGAACCAGGAACTGAACATCCCGGCCTTCCAGACCGCGAATGTCCATCTGCGCTACCGCGCCGCGCAGATCAGCGGCCGTGATGCGCCCATCGACAACCTCGATGCCACGCTCGACCTGGTGGACGGGGTGGTGCGGCTGCACCCGCTGCGCGCCGGCATGGGGCGGGGCGAAATCGTGGGCGAATTCACCCTGACGCCGCAAGCAAACGGGCTGCACACGGTGGCCGATGCGCGCTTCACCCGGATGGACATCTCGCGCCTGTTGCGCTCGGTCGGGGGACGTGGCGGCGGACTGCTGAATGGCCGCGCGCGGCTGGACGGCACCGGCCGGTCCACCGCTGAAATCCTGGCGCGCGGCAACGGGTCGATGACCTTCGGCACCTCGGGCGGCAATCTCAGCGCCTTCATGGCCGATCTGGCGGGGCTGCGGCTGGGCAATGCCATCGCCTCCGCCTTCGGCATTCCGTCGCGGACGAATCTGGAGTGCTTCGTCGCCGATTTCGCGCTGCAAAATGGGGTGCTGAACACCCGGGCGCTGTTTCTGGAGACGGAGGACGCCACCATCCTGGGTTCCGGCAGCATCCGGCTTTCGGACGAACGGATGGATTTGCGGCTGCTGAGCCAGGCCAAGCATTTCACCGTGGCGTCGCTGCCGACCAGCTTGGGCGTGACCGGCACGTTCAGCGACCCGTCGGTGTTTCCCGTCATCATTCAGCGAGACGACAATAGCACCTTCGGTCAGTTGCTGAACGTGCTGCGCGCGCCGCTGTCGCTGGTGCCTATCGTGGAATTCGGGATTGGTGAGGATGCGCGCTGCGAGACCATCCTGAACCGGACGCAGCCGAGCCAGGCGGCGCCCCGCCCGGCCGCGGCACCCCGGGCGGCCGCGCCGCGCCGGCGATAAGGGCAGCGGGCAAGGCGAAGTGCCATCTGCTCACAGGCCAAGCCCGCGCTGGATGTGCGCAACGCCTCGGCGATGCAAAGATGGCCGGTGGATGCGGGCCGCGGACCCAGCCTTCCGACTTAGGCTGCCGCGCCGGCCTTCTTGGCCTGGGCGCGCAGGATGCGGCGCTTCAAGGTCTGCGCCTGCTCCGGCAGCCGGCGGTCAGGCGTGCCGATGAGGAACGAATCCAGGCCGCCGTTGTGCTCGATGGTGCGAATGCCGTTGACGCTCAGCCGGATCTGGATCGAGGTGCCCAGCACGTCGGAGAAGAACGACTGCTCCTGCAAATTCGGCAGATAGCGGCGGCGCGTCTTGTTGTTGGCGTGGCTGACGTTGTTGCCAGACAGCACACCCTTGCCGGTGATCATGCAGCGGCGAGCCATATCGGAAATCCCAGAGTGTTCGAAGAGAAGCGGGCCTATGGCGCAAGCGCCCGCAGGGGTCAACCCAAGGCGATGCCGGCGCGCCGCAGCAACTGCCTTTTATAGGCCAAGTCTTCCGCCACCAGGGCGCGCGACGCCTCGGGTGAGGCGGCGTGCACTGTATAGCCGTTGGGGGTGAGGTGGCGGGCGACGAGCGCAGGATCGGCCATGGCGGCGGCGATGTCCGCACTGATGCGGGCCTGCAGCGGCGCCGGCGTCGCGGCCGGGGCGAAGATGCCGAACCAGGTGCGCGGATCGATGGCGGGGTAACCGGCCTCGGCCAGGGTCGGCACATCCGGCAGTTGCGGCAGCCGGGTGGCGCGGCCCACCGCCAGCGCCCGCATGGTGCCGGCGGCAATGTGGTCGCCCGCGGAGGCGACGCCCGCGAGCGTCAGCATGACCTCGCCCGCCAGCACGGCGAGGACCGCCGGCGGCAGCCCGCGATAGGGAATCTCGGAAAAATCGGCGCCGGTGTCGGCCGCCAGGGCGCCGAACAGCACATGCGGCTGGCTGCCCTGGCCATAGCTGGCGTAGGTGACGCCGCCGGCGCGCGCGGCTGCCACCAACGCCGCCATGTCCTCAGCCGCCAGGCGGGGACTGGCCACCACCATCTGGTGCGTCTCGACCAGGAAGGAGATGGGCGCCAGATCGCGCATGGGGTCGTGCGGCAATCCGCGGATGACCAGGGGGTTGGCGGTGATCGAGTTGTCGGCCGTCATCAGCAGGGTATGGCCATCCGGTGCCGCCTTGCAGACGGCGTCGGTGCCTGGGACGGTGGCGCCGCCGGGGCGGTTGTCCACCAACACGGGCTGGCCCCAGGCGGCGGCGAGCCGTTCCGCGATGGCACGGGCCAGCGTATCGAGCCCGCCGCCGGCCGGATAAGGCACGACCAGCCGCGTGGGCCGGCCCTGCGAGAGGGCGGGGGTGGCGAGGGTGATGACGGGCAGAGCGCGGCGCGCGAAGTTCATTACGCGATCTTCATGTGGTTCCGAAGCAGATTCAAGGTGAATTGTGGCGCTTCGATCTCCGGCAGATGGCCGATGCCGGGCGGCTCCTCATAACCGGCGCCGGGGATTGCGGCGGCGACGGCCTGGCCGACCTCTGGCGGGTTGACCCGATCCAGCGCGCCGGTGATGCAGAGCGTGGGCGCGCGGATGCCCGGCGCATGGTCGGCCACCACGTCCACGGCGTCGGTGCACCGGGCGGCCTGCATCAACCCCGCGGCATGCGTGGCGGCGACCATGCGCTGGACCTCCGGCAGGGCCGGACTGCCTGGCGCGATGAGGGCGGCGCCGCGGGTGCGGGCCAGTTCCACGCCGCCGGCGGCGATGGAGGAGGCCCGCATCGCCAGCATCGACGCGCGCTGCTCCGCCGTCTTCCAGCGCTGGCCGCGGGAGGTGCCGAGGAGAGAGAGCGTGGCGGTGCGGGCGGGGTGGCGGGCCGCAAAGCAGGCGCCGATCATCGAGCCGAAGGAGGAGCCGACGATGTGGCACGGGCCCTCCAGCGCCAGTACGTCCAGCAGCGCCAGCGCCACATCCGCGTAAGCCTCGGGCGTGGGCGCTATGGCCAGGAAGGGATCGCTGAGGAAATAGCCCGGGGCGTTCCAGGCCACCACGCGCGCAGCCGGCGCGAGGCCGACCAGGATATGCGCCCAGCCCATGGAATTGGCCCCGATGCCGTGCAGCAGCAGGACCGGCGGGCCAGAATTCCCGGCGCGCTCGAAGCTCATGCGCGGGCCGGCCAGGCCGAGCCGGGCCGCGTCCAGCGCCATAAAATCAAGCATCTTCATTCGCCGCCCGCGCCTCCGGCCTGCCATGCCGCATCCGGCCGCGCGACAACTCCGCCACCACCCCATGCATCGTGTTCAGCTCCTGCTGGGTGATTTCGCCGCGTTCGAACCAGTGACGCAAATTGCGCACCATGCCCGGCCGCTTCGGGGCGTTGCGCAGAAATCCGCTGGCATCCAATTCCGTCAAAAGGTGGCCCATGAAATTGTCCAGTTCGCCCTTGGTCGCGGGCAGGGTGCGATGGGTCTGGAATTGCCGCGGCGGCGTGGCCTCGGCCGCCATCCACCATTCGTAGCTCAGGATCATCACGGCCTGGGCGAGGTTCAGCGAGTTGTGTGCCGGGTTCAGCGGGTAGCGGACCAGCGTGTCCGCATGTGCCAGGTCGTCCGCCGTCAGCCCCGCCCGTTCCGGCCCGAAAAGGATGGCGGCGCGCAAGCCGCCGGCGTTGGCCGCGTGGAGGTCTTCGGCTGCGGCGCGGGCGTTGAAGACGCGGGTGATGACGTAGCGCGGCCGTGGGCAAGTCGCGAAGACCCGATGGCAGTCGGCGACCGCCCCAGCCACCGTGTCGTGCAGCGTGGCCGCTTCCAGGATGCGCTGCGCCCCCGATGCGGTGCGGAACGCCCGCGCTTGCGGCCAGCCGTCCCGCGGCGCCACCAGCCGCAGATGAAACAAGCCGCCATTGGCCATGGCGCGGGCCACCATGCCGATATTGTCGGCCAGTTGCGGATTGACCAGCACCACGACGGGCGTTTCGCCAGGCAGGGGGGCGAGATCGGCACCGTCCTCGCGGCCGGTCATGGCGTAGGGGGATGGGGGCCCGGCCGCCCGGGTAGCCCGGCCAGTGCTGGCAAAGCCCCTGCATCTGGAAAGGCCAGGCGTGACGTGGCCAGCGGGTCGAAGCGCCAGCCAGCCCGCCAGTGTCTTACCGGCGGAGGGCGGGTGGCCTCCGACGAAGGCGGGTATCCGGGGCGGTCCACGGCAGCCATCGGCGCACCAGCATGCTTCCCCGGTCGCACTTGCTCGTCAGTCCCGCTTTCGTCGGAAAGCGTCGAGACTGACCACCTGGGGTTGGCTGACAGGCTCGACGGGGCTGATGGGGGGTGGCTCGGGTTGGGGGACAGGGGCCGGCTCGTTGGCAGCCGTTTCCGGCTCGAACCGCAGGCCGAAGCGGATATGAGGATCGTGGAAAGCGGTCAGCGCCGCGAGCGGCACGACCAACTGGGCCGGCACCCCGCCGAAGCTGAGACCGACCGAGAACCCCGGCACGGCACGATCCACCTTCAGATCCCAGAAGCGGTGCTGCAGCACGATGGTGATCTCGGTGGGGTAGCGCGCCTTCAGATGGCCCGGGATGGAAACGCCGGGGTGGTCGGTGCGGAAGGAGAGGTAGAAGTGGTGTTCGCCCGGCAAGCCTTCGCGGATGACGTGTTCCAACGCGTCCAGCACCACGACGCGCAAGGCGTTCTCGGTCCAGGTTTCGTAGGGGAGGAGGCTTTCGGGGGGTGCTTCTTCGGTCATCGCGCTGTCCTGATGGGCGGAACATAGGCGGTGTGCGACCCCGCGCCAATGCGGATGGGGCCGTCCATTCGTAGCGAAAGAAGTGGGGGGATTCTGTTGCCCTGCTCCCCCCGGGCAGCGCTTACCTATCTCTAGGCAGCGAGCGCCACGTTCTCGCGAACGTTATCATTGGCACTTGTGATTTAGCCCGATGACGGCGGTACAATGCCGGGCAAAAGACACGTCTTTACCGTGCGCGTCGAGACTGTTTCGTTCCCAGAACCATCAGGGATGGTGGAAACGCCGGGCACTGCCCCCGGGTCCGCAACACTTATTCCACGAGCCGTTTATCGCCATAGTCACCGAAGTGACGCCGTGGATGTAGCGTGCCCGAGGCTGGAAATCCAGAGGCATCGGCAAATCATCGACGGTGGCTGGCCGTAGCGCGCCCGCCGGTCTAAGCGAAGCGCACGGAGACCGCGCGCATGGCACTCACCCCCCAACAGCTTGCCGAGGTGGCGGATGCCGCCGCGGCGCGCAGCCCGACCGCGCGCCCCGTCGTGCCCGCGCTGGAGGCCATGCTGGCCCAGGCCATCCCGGTGCTCGACCATGGGTTCATTCGCGTCGTCGACTACATGGGCGATGATGCCGCGGTGGTGCAGGCCGCCCGCGTCAGCTACGGCCGCGGCACCAAGGCGGCCAATGAGGATCGCGGGCTGATCCGTTACCTGATGCGGCACCGCCACTCCACGCCCTTCGAGATGTGCGAGATCAAATACCACATCAAGCTGCCGATCTTCATCGCGCGTCAGTGGATCCGGCATCGCACCGCCAATGTGAACGAGTATTCGGCGCGCTATTCGGTGCTCGATCGCGAGTTCTACATCCCCGCGCCGGACGCGCTGGCGGCGCAGTCCACCGACAACCGGCAGGGCCGCGGCGCTGTGTTGGAGGGCGCCCAGGCCGAGCGGGTGCTGCGGCTGCTGCGCGAGGATGCGACGCAGACCTATGACCACTACCTCGACATGCTGAACGAGGACGAAGCCGGTGCGCCTGTCGACCCCGGCCGGCCCGGCCTGGCACGCGAGCTGGCGCGTATGAACCTGACCCTCAACACCTACACCCAGTGGTACTGGAAGACGGACCTGCACAACCTGCTGCATTTCCTCAGCCTGCGGGCCGACGCGCATGCGCAGTACGAAATCCGCGCCTATGCCGCGGCGATGCTGGAAACGGTGCGGGCCTGGGTGCCGCTGAGCTTCGAGGCGTTTCAGGACTATCGCCAGGGTGCGGTCGTGCTGTCGTCGCAGATGCTGGGCGTGGTGCGGCGCATGCTGGCCGGCGAGATGGTGGAACAGCTCGGCAGCGGCCTGTCGAAGCGCGAGTGGCGGGAGCTGATGGAGACGCTGGGGCGGACTGAGCGGCAAGGGCCTTTCACATGACGCATCGGCGCTCGATTCTCCTTGCTGCGCTGGCGTCGCCCGCGCTGGCCCAGCGCGCACCCCGCCCACGGGGCCCCTTCTGGCCCGGCGGTGCGCGGCTTGCCGTCGGCATCTGCATGATGTTCGAGGCGGATGGCGGCCAGGCCGCATCCTGGCAGGGCGGGCCGCCCGGGGGTGCGCTACCCGCACATTCCCAACACTTCGCTGCGCCGCCAGGGCGCGCTGGAGGGCATCCCCCGCCTGCTCGACATGTTCGATCGGCGCGGGGTGCGGGTCTCCTCCTTCATGATCGGCGCGGCCATCGAGCGATACCCGGAACTGGCGCGGGAGATCGTGGAGCGCGGCCATGAGGGCGGCGGGCGCGGGCGGCTGCACGTTTCCACCCACTGGATGCCGAAAGAGCGCGAGCGGGAGTTCCTGCGCGACGGCTTCGAGACCATGCGGCGGGTGACGGGGCAGTGGCCGCGCGGCTTCAACGCCCAGGGCCTGCAGGCCTCGGTCAACACCAACGACCTGCTGCAGGAACTCGGGCTGACTTATTCGATCGACGACCTGTCGCGTGACGAGCCGTGGATCCAGACGGTGAACGGGGACAAGGAACTGTGCCTCGTGCCGTACATGACGCATCTCAACGACCTGCTGTTCTTCCAGATCCAGCAACGTTCGCTGGACGATTATGAGCAGATGCTGCGGCAGGAGTTCGAGACCCTTTACGAAGAGGGGGCTATGCGGCGGCGGATGATGAGCGTGCCGCTGCACGACTTCGTCGCCGGCCGGCCCGCGGTGATGCGCAGCGCGGAGCGGTTCCTCGCATGGGCGGCGGGGCACCCCCGCGTCTGGTTCGCCCGGCGGGATGAGATCGCCGCCTGGGCGTTGGGCGAGGGCCGGGCGCTGACGCCGCGCGGCGAGCCGATCCGGCCGATCGACGACCGCCCCTTCCCGAACGAATGATCGTGCCGGCCAAGATGCACGGCGGTTCCCTGGCCGATGGGCTGTTGCGGCGTTGAGCCTGGTCGTTTTCGGCTCGGCGAATGCGGACATCGTCTTTCGCCTGCCCAGCCTGCCGGCACCGGGGGAGACGGTGTTGGGCCAGGCCGGCCACGCTATGCCCGGTGGCAAGGGGCTGAACCAGGCCATCGCCGCCGCGCGGGCCGGAGCGGCGGTCCGGTTCGCCGGCTGTATCGGTGCCGATGCGCATGGGGCGATGCTGCGCGTCGCGCTGCGGGACGCCGGCGTGGACGTCACCGGCCTGGTGGAAAGCGAGGCGCCGACCGGCATGGCCGCCGTGATGGTGGACTTCGATGGGCGGAACCAGATTGCCGTGTCCAGCGGCGCCAATGCCGGCGCGGCGGCCAGCCTGGTGCCTGATGCCGTGCTCACCGCCGACACCCTGCTGCTGTTGCAGATGGAGGTGCCGGCGGCGGCGAACGCGGCGCTGCTGGCCCTGGCCCGAAGCCGCGGCAGCCGCAGCATTTTGAATCTGGCACCCGCCGCGCCTCTGCCGGCGCTGCCCGACATCCTGGTGGTGAACGAGCCGGAGGCCGCTTTCCTGGCCGGCATGTTGGGCTGCGCCGCCACCGCCGCAGGGCTGCAGGCGGCGCTGGGCTGCACCGTGCTGCGCACCCTGGGCCAGGCGGGCGCCGAGGCAGCAGGGCTGCACATTCCGGGTTTCGCCGTGCGGGTCGCGGACACCGTGGGCGCCGGCGATGCCTGGTGCGGCGCGTTGGCGGCGGTGTTGCTGGAAGGCGCCGCACTGCCGGCCGCCATCCGCTTCGCCAACGCCGCCGGGGCGCTGGCCTGCACCCGGCCCGGCGCCCATGCGGCGGGACGGGATGCCATCCACGCATTGTTGAACGGGGCCTGACCGTCAGCGGCCGAGCGCTGGCGTTGCTTTCTCGCCTTTGAAGCCGTGGAGACCACCCATGTTGCGCCTGCTGATTCTGTCGCTCTTGTCCCTGTCCAGCGTTGCCCCACCAGCGAATGCCCAGACCGAGACGGTGCTGCGCCGCCTGGTGGCGGCCGAGTTGCGGCGCGAAAGATGCACGCTGACCGACTTCGCGCTGGTGCATCGGGGGCCGCTGCCGCCGGAGCGGC
>CAXTJY010000004.1:0-7022 GCA_964244395.1 uncultured Rhodovarius sp. | reverse complement strand
GCGCTTCGAAACCGCCGACGGCCCGATGGATGTCGGCACCGGCACCGCCCCCGATGGCGGGCCGGAGCGGCGCCCGGTCTCCCTCATCCGCTACAGCTTCGAGGGCTGCGGCGGCGGCAACAATTACGGCACGGTGGTGAGCGGGTACGTCGATGATGGCGGCCGGCCGCGCGGGCTGCCGATCGACCCTGGTCCCGCTCACCCCGAGCAGATCGAGCGGGTGGCGGTGCGGGAAGGCGTCGTCACCATCGAGGGGCTCAGCCACGGGCCGGACGATGGGCGCTGCTGCCCCTCGCTGCGCCGGAGCCAGTCCTATCAGTTGACCGGCGGCAGGTTCGTCGCGTTGCCCGCCCGTTGACCGGGCGGCAACACCAGCGCCCGCAGTGCCGGCAAATTCACCTTGCCCAACGCGGTGCGCGGCAGCTCCGCGACCGTCACCACCTCGCGCGGTTGCTTGAACCGCGCCAGCTTGCCTTCGAATCCCGCCAGCGCGGCGGCGGCGGAAAATCCTGGCCCCGCCACCACCACCGCCAGCGGCACTTCGCCCCATTTCGCGTCCGGCTTGCCGATGACGGCGCATTCCATCACCCCCGGCATGGCCGCCAGCACCCGTTCCACCTCGGCCGGCGAGATGTTTTCCCCGCCGGAGATGATGATGTGCTTGAGCCGGTCGATGAACCACCAGCGGCCATCCTCATCCAATCGGCCGAGATCGCCGGTGCGGAACCAGCCATCTTCCAAGCTCTCGGCCGTCGCCGTCGGGTTGTTGAGGTAGCCCGACATGATGTTCGGGCCGCGCAACTGGATTTCGCCGCCGGCACCCAGCCGCGCCTCGCATTCCGCAGCCGGCCGGCCGATCGAGCCCGGCGCTGCCAGCGCCTCCTGGCGCGACTGGGCGATGGCGATGGGCGCCGTCTCGGTGCTGCCATACACCTGCTGGATGGGCACGCCGCGAGCCTGGAACGCCTCGATCAGCGGCAACGGCACCACCGAGGAGCCGGCGCCGGCGGCGCGCAGGGAGGAGAGGTCGGCACTCGCCCAGCGCGGGTGATCCACCAGCGCCTGCATCACTGCCGGCACCAGCAGCGTCAGGGTCGGCCGGTGCTGGGTCAGCGCGTCGAAGAAGCTCTCGGCATCGAATTTCTGATGCAGGATGATCTCGGCGCCGGCCAGCAGTGCCGGCACCGTCTGGATGTTCAGCCCGCCGACATGGAACATCGGCAGCATGGTCAGCACCCGGTCATCGGCGGTGGTCTCGAACAGCGCCTGGCTGTTGCGGGCGTTGGCCAGCAGGCTGGCCTGGCTAAGCACGGCGCCCTTCGGCCGGCCGGTGGTGCCGGAGGTGTAGCCGATCAGCACGGCCGAATCGGGGCCGCCCAGCTCCGCCCCCGTCACCGGCTCGCGCGGCAGCATGCGGATGGAGGATTGGCCGATGGCGCTGATCTCGTCGGCGATCAGGAAGTCCTCCGGCATGCGGTGGCCGAAGCCCTCCACCACCGCGCACATCGCGGCATCGCGCGCCTGCCAGCACCATTCCTCCTCGGCCAGGCGCCAATTGATCGGCACCATGGCCAGCCCGGCCCGGGCGCAACCCAGCAGGGTGGCGAGATGCACCGCGCTGTTCTGCCCCAGCATTCCGATGTTGCGGCGGCGCGGCTGTTTCTCGGCCTCACGCAGGAAAATGCGGCTCAGCTGTGCGGAGAGATTGAGCAGCTCGACATAGGTCATCGAGCCATCCGCGTCGCGCACCGCGCGTTTGCGAGGGTTGCGCGCGACCCGCTCCTCGAAGGCCGACCACAGCGTGGGCGAGGGCGGCACCGGCACCAGGCGCGGCCGCTGGGGGAAGGCGATGATCTTGGCGCTCATGCGCACTTATCGGCGCTATTCGTCGGTTTCGCCACGTTCATAGAGGGTGTCGCGGCCGATGCGGTCGATGCACAGCTCGGCCGTCCAGGGCAGCATCAGCGAGCCGCAGCGGCTGTCGCGATAGATGCGCTCCAGCGGCAGCGATTTCAGCATGGCCTGGCCGCCGCAGGTGCGGACCGCCTTGGCGGCGATGGCGTTGGCGTTTTCCATCACCGTGTTCTGGGCAGCCAGCGCGCGCAGCATGGACTCCTTCGATGGGTCGGGGCCGGCCTCCGAGATGGCCTGGAACCACAGCGCCTTGGTCTGCTCCAGCATCACCCGCATCTCGGCCACCGCGATCTGCTTGGTGGGGTACATGCGGCGCTTCACCGGCGGCGTGCCTGACATTTCGCCGCGAAGGTAGCGCACGCAGAAGTCGAAGGCGGCCTGTGCCAGGCCCATGTAGGTCGGGCTGAGGGTCAGGAACATGTGCGGCCAGCGCATCGCCGCCTGGAAGTACAGGCCGGGCGGCATCAACGCCGCCTCCTCCGCCACGAAGACGTCCTGGAAGATGAGGTTGCGGCTGACGGTGCCGCGCATCCCCAGCGGGTCCCATTCGCCGGCGACCGATACGCCCGGCGCATCGGCGGGGACCGCCAGGTAGAGCGTGTTGCGGCGTGAGGCCGTGCCGTCGGTGATGTCGGTGCACAGCACGCCGTACTGGTTGGCGTGGCCGGAGAGGCTGGCAAAGATCTTCTTGCCGTTGACCACGAAGCCGCCCTCGACGCGCCTTGCCGTGGTGCCGAAGGCGGCGGCACCGGCGGCCGCTGCACCGCCCTCCGAGAAGGGCTGCGAGTAGATCGCGCCATCCTTCAGGATGCGGCGGTAGTGGACGGCCCGGCGCGCCTGGTGTGCGGCCCGGGTCGGCCCATCCATGTCCAGATCGTCGGTCAGCAGGCCGGTCCAGAGCGTGGAGCAGACATGCATGTTCCAGGTCAGCGCAGTGGCGCCGCAATGCCGCCCGAACTCGGCGGCGACCAGGCAATAGGCGCGGAAGTCGGCGCCCAGCCCGCCTTCGGCCTTGGGGATGCAGATGCCCAACCAGCCCTCGGCGTGCATGTCGCGATAGTTGTCGATGGGGAAGGCGGCTTCGCGGTCCCACCGCGCGGCGCGGGGCGCCAGCACGCGGCGGCCGAACTCGCCGGCGCGGGCGGTCAGCTCGGCCTCCAGCGGCGTCAGGCGGAAGGCGCGCGGGTCGAAGATCGGCGCGTCGCCCGATGCCGTGGGCAGCGGATGATCCATGGTGGTCTCCTGCAATCAACCAGACCATAGTTGATGAATATTCATATGTCAGCCTGATTCTGTGGCCAGGCATCGCGCAGAAGGCGGCCGGCGTGGATGCCGAATAGCGTCGCCGCGCTGCTGCCGGGATTGGCCGCAAGGTAGCGGCCCACCAAGGTGAAGCCCAGCGTATAGCCGGCCCACAGTGGTGGGGCATGGGCGCCGCGGCCGTAGAACCGGGCGTTGTGGTCGTAAGCGCCCTCGGCCGCAGCCTGCGCCCGCGGCAGCCATTCCGCCAGTTGCGGCGGGCTCAGCGCCGTCTCCCAGGCCTCGGGAGGGGTGCCGAGGCATTGGTGGGTGAAATGGCCGCACAGGCCCTCGCTCACCATCGCATCGCCCAGATTGTGGTTGTAGCCGATGGCGGCGTAGCGCAGACAGTGGGCCAGCTCGTGCACAACCTGCCGCTGCAGAGCGCCATCCGCCAGCGCGACGGCGAAGTTCGGGTTGGTCCGCCACGGGTCGGGCGTGCCGGCGGCCTCGAGCCAGTGCAGCCGCGCGCTCACGCCAGGAAACGACGCAGCGCCGCCTGGAAGACGCCTGGGCGTTCCAGATGCAGCAGATGGCCGCCGCCCTCGATCACCACGCAAGCGGCGCCTGGAATGGCTTCGGCCATCCGCTGCATGGTGCGGGCCGGCGCGGCGCGGTCCAGCTCACCGGCCAGGCACAAAGTGGGGGACGCGATGCCGACGATGTCTGCCCGCCGGTCGAAGGTCGCCAGGCAGGCCAGGGTGGCGCGGTAGCTGGCCTCTGGTACTTCGGCCATGGCGGCGATGGCGGCGGGCTCGGCCGCTGGGTCGGCGCCGGGGCCACACATGCCGCCGGCCAGCGCGGCGGCGCATTCGGCCATGCTTCGCCCCGCATCGAGCGGCCCCAGCCGCGCCGCCATGAACTGTTCGGCAAAGGCGGGGTCGCGGCCGCCAAAGGCCGGGGTGGTGGCGTAAAGCACCAGCCGCCGCACCCGGGCGGGATGGCGCAAAGCGAATTCCATGGCGATCATGCCGCCCATCGAATGGCCGACCAGATCGACGGCGGGTGCGTCGAGTTGGGCCGCCAGCACATCCGCCAGGGCCGGGAAGCTGAGCGGCGCGATCAGCGGGTTGCCACCATAGCCGGGCTGGTTCCAGGCCAGCACGCGACGCCCCGGCAGGCCGCGCGCGGTGGCCTTCCACAGATGCGCCGCGCCGCCGATGCCGTGCAGCATGACAACCGGCGGGCCGTCGCCCCATTCCAGGAAGGCGGTCACAGCACCGTCCAAACGCGATGGCACAACGCCTTCACAACACCACCCCGTCGCGCACCACCACCTCGCCATCCAGCGCGATGCTGGTGTTGAACACCGGAATGTCGAAATGGCCGTCGGTGTAGCGGCCGGCGAACTCGTTGGCGCCGGTCGAGAACAGGAAGTTGCCGGCGACGCAGCGCAGTTCCGTGCCGTTGGTGTCGCGCTGGCCGTACATGCTCAGCGCCTCGTAGCGCGCCCGCGGGTTCATCCCCCAGCCGACATGGCTGACGGCATAGGCGTTGCGATCGAAAGCCGAGAGATATCGCCGCATCAGCGTGGCATCGGTGCCCTCGCCCTCAATGGCGACGACGTGGTCGTCCTCCAATGTCAGGGTCACCCTGGATTGCAGGTAGCGCTTGAAGGTCAGGTTGACGTCGCCGGGGTCGAGCACCAGCCGTCCGTGCACGGTGCCGGCCTTGGGAAAGCTGACCACCACGCCCGGCCAATGCGCCAGGGTGCCGGGCCTGTCGGTCCATCCCCACACGCCGGCCGTGGTGGCGCCCCGCATATCCACCCGAAGATCGGTGCCGGCGGGGGAGGTGACGTGCATGGCGGCGGCGGCGCGGCAGCGTTTCACCGCCGCCTTCACGGGCGCATCGTCGCCGGCCAGCGGCACCAGCCGGGCCAGCGCTTCCGGGTGTTCGTTGCTGACCACCATCACCCGCACCCCGGCCTGCAGGATCTCCGGCGTTTCGGGCGCGTGCATCAGCCCCTCCAGCGTCAGGTCGAGCACCAGGGTGGATGCCTTGATCGCCGCCAACGCCGCCGGGTGGCCTTGCAGCGCACGTGACGCGCCGGTGGAACGCAGCGGGACCGCGACGGTGACAGGCGGCGAAGGAAGGATGCAGCGAAACGGCCGCAGCCCGGCCTGGAGGCAAGCCAGTTCCGCGAGCTCCAGATTGATCGCGCGGGACTGGGTTTCTGCCAACAGGCAAACCACCTCGTTCGCTGACGGTCGGCACAACGCGATGACGTTTGCGAAGGCTTGTAACCAGTGGGGTTCCACCCGGTCCAACAACATAACTACAATCCTTTAATTGTTCCAAGGAATTACTTTTTAGTGAGACACTATGGAATGTCAGTGTTTTTGTTGCGTTTGGCCAGTTCGAACACCATTTCGGAAGCACCATACCCTTCCCCCATAAGGGAGGCTCGGATAAGGCTGCAATCGGTTTCATGGCTGCTGAACCGTCAGTTGCGGCTCCGGGCCAGCCGCGGTCACGACAAGAACGAGAAGGCGAAACATCGATGAATCCAGCGCCGGGGCCGACCATACGGTTCATCGACGACTACCTGCTTTACTTGCTGGCTCGAGCTTCGCATGTCGTCTCCGCCGAGTTCCATGGCATTCTGCGGCGCGCCGGCGTCGCCATCCCGGTGTGGCGCGTGTTGGCCACGCTGGCCGGCAGCCCCGGCGAGACGGTGAGCGGCCTGGCCGATGCCTGCCTGTTGCAGCAGCCCACCATGACCAAGCTGCTGGATCGCATGGTGCGGGACGGGTTGGTGAAACGCCTGCCCGATGCACGGGACCGCCGCGTCGTCCGCATTCAGATGACGCCGCGCGGGGAGTCGATGATCACGGAGTTGCTGGAAAGCGCCAAGAAGCATGAGACCGAGGTGCTGGCCCGGCATCCGGAGCTCGACGCCATGGCGGTCAAGGACCTGCTGCGCGGCATGATCGCACGGCATCGCAAGGGGCGAAGGCAGGTCAATTAGCCGGCGGCCGCGGCCGCAGCAGGAACATACGGGCGGGCTGGAAAGTGCCGCCCGCCCGCTGGCCGGCCTCGTCGGTCCAGCCCCAGAACATGTCGGCGCGGCCGGCCCCGCGGATGGCGCCGCCGGTGTCCTGCGCCACCACCAGCCGGGGCAGCGGGGCAGCGCCTGCGAGGAAGAGCGGCGCGCCCATCGGCACGAAGGCGGGGTCGATCGCCACTGAACGCATCGGGGTCAGCGGTACTCCCATGGCGCCGATCGGCCCATCCTCCGGGCGCAGCCCTTCGACCAGCCGGAAGAAGATGTAGGAGGCGTTGGTCCGCATCAGATCCCGCGCAGCCTCCGCCCGCGCTGTTGCCAGCCAGCCGCGGATCGACTGCATGCTCATTTCGTCCCGCCGCAGCTCGCCGCGCTCGATCAGGGTTCGGCCGATGCCGCGATACGGGTGGCCGTTCTGCGCCGCGTACCCCACCCGCAGCAGCCGGCCATCGGGCAGAACGACGCGCCCGCTGCCCTGGATATGCAGGAAGAAGGCATCCACCGCACTGTCCACCCAGACGAGCTCAAGGCGTTGGCCGGCCAGGGCGCCCTCCTCGATCTCCGCGCGGCTGGGGAGCGGCGCGGCGCGGGAGGGTTGTGGCCGGGCAGCAACCCGGCGCGCCGATGCGTCCATCGGTGCTGGAGCGGGCTGCACCGGCGCCGCCCGCTCGGCCACCACCGTCCGCCACTGACTCAGCGGCGCGGGATCGATCGGTGTCGGCCGAGGAGCGACGAGAACGGGGGTGCCGGGTGGCGCAGGCTGCCACCGCATCATCGGTGCCGGATCGGTGGCCGTGGCGGG
>CAXTJY010000003.1:21847-22946 GCA_964244395.1 uncultured Rhodovarius sp. | reverse complement strand
TTGGCACATCGCCGTCAGCACGCCACGGGTCGAATATGACAGTGGAATTAAAGCGACTGTGCATGACGAGTGGTTTCTTCATTCGATCACATGACTGTCACGAAAATCTCGCCTCGATGACTTTTTCGCGGGACTGGCGTCGTCGGCGGGTTGGCCGGCTGCCGCGAAACGGGCAACTGGAGGGCATGTCCTTGAGCCCGAAGAGCATCGAAGCCGCCCACCGCCGCATTGTGGGCGACATTCGCCGCACGCCGCTGCTGCGGCTGGACAATGGCTGGTGCCTCAAGCTGGAGAGCCTGCAGCACGGCGGCAGCTTCAAGCCTCGCGGCGCCTTCAACCGGCTGCGGCTGGCGGGCGATCTGTCGCCGGGGGTGGTGGCAGCGTCCGGCGGCAACCATGGGATCGCGGTGGCGCTGGCGGCGCGCATGCTCGGCGCACGGGCCGATATCTTCGTGCCCGAGGTCAGCAGCCCCGCCAAGCAGTCGCGTATCCGCGCCGAGGGCGCGCGACTGGTGGTGGGCGGGGCGCGCTACGCCGACGCGTTGGCGGCCAGCCAGGCGCATGCCGCCGCAACTGGCGCCATCGAGGTGCACGCCTATGACCATGCGGACGTGCTGGCCGGCCAGGGCACGGTGGCGCTGGAATGGCAGGAGGACGCGCCGGAGCTGACCCATGTGCTGGTGGCGGTGGGCGGCGGCGGGCTGATCGGCGGCATGGCCGCCTGGTATGCCGGTACGAATACTCAGGTCGTCGCCGTCGAGCCGGAGAACAGCCCTGCTTTGCACGCCGCCCTGGCCGCCGGCCGGCCGGTGGACGTCGCGGTGAGCGGCGTGGCGGCCGACAGCCTGGGCGCGCGCCAGGTGGGCAGGCTGATGTTTCCGATCGCGGCGGCGCATGTCGCCGAGGCCGTGCTGGTGGCGGATGGCGCCATTACCGCCGCGCAACGCTGGCTGTGGGCGGAATGCCAGATCGTCGCCGAGCCGGGGGGCGCCACCGCGCTGGCGGCCCTGCTCAGCGGCGCCTGGGTGCCGCCGGCCGGGGCACGGATTGGCGTCCTGGTCTGCGGCCGGTACGGCGAGTGGGGGTATCACTGGACCGA
>CAXTJY010000003.1:19688-21837 GCA_964244395.1 uncultured Rhodovarius sp. | reverse complement strand
GTCTGCGGCGGCAATTGCGATCCCGGCTCGGTCGCCGGGATAGCGCGGGATGGGCACGGGGCGACGCTGGATGGTGGCGGGGCAAGGCGGGATGCGGACGGGGTGGCGCGGGGCAGAGGCGAAGCCACGCGGGACGGCGCTCGCTGAAAGCACCGCTGTTCATCGCCGCCGCCACGCTGGCTTTCGCCGGGGTGTGGATGGGCACGCCCCTTGCCGCGGTACTGCTGACCGAGCGTGGCGCCTCGCCGGCGCTGGTAGGGCTGTACGCAGCGACCGGTTGGGTGGCGGCGATCCTCAGCGCGCCCTGCACGCCGTGGCTGGCGGCCCGGCTGGGCGGCGCGTTGGCGCTGCACCGGGCGGCGGGGCTGGGCTCCGCGTTGGTGCTGCTGGGGCTGGCGGCCAATCCGCCGTTGTGGCTGTGGTTCGTACTGTCGCCGTTGCTGGGTGCCGCCTCATGCCTGACCTGGACCACCGCAGACGCCATCGCCGGCGCGCTGGCCCCACCGGGGCGCGAGGGGCGGTTCATCGGCATCTATCAGACCTTCGTCTCGGCCGCGATCGGCGGCGGGCCGGCGATGCTGTGGTTCACCGGCGTGCGGGTGGAAGCCTTCGCCGGCTGCGCCGCGCTGATGGCCTCGGGCTTCCTGTTGACCCTGCTGCTGCGCGAGGTGCCTGGCGCGGTGCCGCGCCGGATGCGCTTCAGCCTGCCGCGGCTGCGCCCGGTCTTCCTGATGATGCGGGCGCCGGCGGGGGCGGCCATGCTGTGCGGCGGGCTGGAAAGCATCGCCGGCGCGGTGTTCCCCGTGCAGGGCCTGGCGCTGGGGATGAGTGCCGCGGCAGCCGCCTCGATCGTGGTGGCGACGGGCTTCGGCAATATGCTGGCGCAAATGCCGGTGGGGCTGGCGGCCGATCGGCTGGGCGCGCACCGGGCCATGCTGGGCTGCGCGATGGCGGTGGCGGCCGGCGCTCTGGTCTGGCCCTTGCTGGCGCCGGGCTGGAGCGTCTGGCTGGTGCTGGCGGTGTGGGGCGGCGCGGCGGGGTCGATCTACACGCTGGGCATGGTGCGCGCGGTGCAACGCTTCGCCGGCCCTGCGCGTGCCATGGGCATGGCCGGCCTCAACACCGCCTACCTGCTCGGCGGCGCCATCGGCGCGCCGATGGGCGGGCTGTTGCTGGAAGCGTTGCCGGGCTGGGGCCTGCCGCTGGTGATCGCCGCGGTGGCGCTGACGGCCGGGGCGGGGCTTGCCTGGGCGGCCCTGCGCCGGGGCGGATAGCGCAGCGTTCCGGCGCGGGCGAGGTGGGGGTAGGCTGCGGCCGTCATGCGCATTCATTCGATTCCCGCGGGCGTGCCGTTCCTGCCGGCTTTGGCCGCCGGCATGCAGGAGCGGCTTGCGGCGCCGGAAGCGCTGGCCCGGGCGACCATTCTGCTGCCGACCCGACGCAGCGCGCGGGCTCTGCGGCGCGAATTCATGCCGACGGGCGAGACCGCGTTGCTGTTGCCGCGGATGCGCGCGCTGGCCGGGCTGTCCACCGAGGATGCGGATGAGCTGAGCCTGCCGGCACTGCTGGAGCTGCCGCCGGCGGTGGCGCCGATGCGGCGGCAGGGCGTGCTGGCGGCACTTGTGCAGCGCTTTCCGCCGCGCGGCGGCGGCGTCACCACTGAGCAGGCCTGGGGCCTGGCCGGCGAGCTGGCCGCGCTGCTGGACGAGATTGCGTTGGAGGAGCGTGATCTGGCGCTGCTGCGCCGGCCCGACGACATGGCGGCGACCTGGCTGGGGCGGCTGGAAGGGCTGGTCGAGGGCGAGCTGGCGCAGCATTGGCAGATCACCACCATTTTCCTGCGCGGCGTGGTGCAGGCGTGGCAGGGCTGGCTGGCGGAGAACGCCGTGCTGGACGTGGGCGTGCGGCGGGTGCTGGCGCTGGCAACGCAGGCCGAGGCGTGGCGGCGCGATCCGCCGGATGGAATGGTGGTGGCCGCCGGCATCGGCCTGGGCGGCACGATCCCGGCGGCAGCGGCGTTGCTGGCGGTGATCGCGGGTCTGCCGAACGGGCACGTGGTGCTGCATGCGGAAGAGCCGGCGACGGCGGCGTTGCCGCCCGACGCGCTGGACGGCGCGAGCTTCGTCGGTCACCAGCTGCTCGTCATGTA
>CAXTJY010000003.1:0-19678 GCA_964244395.1 uncultured Rhodovarius sp. | reverse complement strand
GCTGGCCTTGATGGACGCCGGGCCAGGGCCGTTCCCGGCCTGGACGATGACGGCGGCGCCGCATGCGGGATGTGGCCTGCTGGGCGAGGCACTGCGCCCGGCCGGCACCATCCCCGCCTGGCAGGCGCGGCGGCCGGATGCCTGGCTGCCGGGGCTGGTCGGGCTTTCGGCCCAGGTGGCGCCGGATGCGGAGTCGGAGGCGCGCGCCATCGCCCTGCTGTTGCGGGAGGCGCTGGAAACCGAGGGTTCCGCGGCGCTGGTGACGCCGGACCGTGATCTGGCCCGTCGAACCGCCGCCGCCCTGACGCGGCATGGCATCGAGGCGGAGGACAGCGCCGGCCAGCCGCTGGGCCTCAGCCTGGCCGGCGTGTTCCTGCGGCTGGTGGCGACGGCGGTGGCGGAGGAGTTTGCGCCGGTCGCCACCTTGTCCCTGCTCAAGCACCCGATGTGCGCGGGCGGCTGGGAACGCGGCGCCTGGCTGAGCGCGGCCCGCGCCTGCGACCTGGCTTGGCGCGGCCCGCGGCCGGAGCCCGGGCTGGCGGGGCTGCGCGAGGCCGTGACCGCGGAGGCGGCGCCGCGCTGCATCCCGTTGCTGGACACGCTGGCGGCCGCGATGGGCGATCTGACCGGCTTGCCCCGCACCCCGGTCCGCCCGGCGGCCGATCTGCTGGCGGCGCTGCTGGAGGCCGCCGAGGCGCTGGCCGACAGCGACCGACTGCCGGGCGCCGTCGCGCTCTACGCCGGCGAGGAGGGTGAGGCGCTGGCCACCCACTTGGCCGATATGGATGCGGCCTTTGGCGAGCTCGGGCCGATCTCGCCCGCCAGCTTTCCGGCGTTGTTCGAGGAGGCGCTGGCGCTGGGCGTGGCCCGCCGGCCGCGCAGCCATTCGGCGCATCCGCGCGTCGCCATCCTCGGCCTGCTGGAAGCCCGGCTGCTGCATTTCGACCGCGTGGTGCTAGGCGGGCTGGACGAGGCGGTGTGGCCGCTGGCGACTGACCCGGGCCCCTGGATGGGGCGGATGATGCGGGCGGAATTCGGCCTGCCGTCGCCGGAGGAGCGCATTGGGCGGGTCGCCGCCGATTTCCTGCTGGTGTCAGCGAGTGCGGGCGAGGCGGTGCTGTCGCGCGCCGGGCGGCGCGGCGGGGCGCCTACCGTGCCGGCGCGCTGGCTGACGCGGCTGCACACCTTTCTGCGCGGGCAAAGCAATGCCGGTTTTTCGGACGGGTTGGCGCTGCCCGGCACCGAGGCGGTGGGGTGGGCGGCGGCGCTGGATCAGCCGGAGGGACCGCTGCCCGTTCCGGAGCGGCCTCGGCCGGTCCCACCGGCTCATCTGCGGCCGCGTCGCATTTCGGTGACCGAGGTCGGCACGTTGATCGCCGACCCATACGCCTTCTACGCGCGCCGCATGCTGTGGCTGCGGCCGTTGGACCCGCTGGAGGCGGATATCGGCGCCCGGGAGTATGGCGACGTGGTGCACCGCGCGATGCACCGCTACATCAAGGAGGGCGCGAACGATTGGGACGGTGCGGCCGAGGGCGCCCTGGCGGAGGCGGCGCTGCGCCCGGCGCTGCGGGCGTTCTGGGAGCCGCGCCTGGCCCGAATCGGCGAATGGGTGATCGATGCGGAGGCGGAGATGCGGGCCTCCCATCCGGTGCGCCAAAGCCATCTGGAGGCGCGCGGCGAGACCACGATGCGTGGCGTCATCCTGCATGGCCGCGCCGACCGCATCGACGAGCGCGAGGATGGCGGGCTGGTCGTGTTCGACTACAAGACGGGCACCATTCCGCAGCGCGCCGAAGTCGAGCGCGGCAGCGCGCCGCAACTGCCGCTGGAGGGGCTGCTGCTGGCGCGCGACGGCTTCGCCAACATCCCCGGCCTTGCGGCGCGGCTGGTATATTGGAAGCTGTCGGGCGGCGTACCGGCCGGCGAGATCGTGCCGTTCGAAAAGGCGGCGGAGCTGGTCGAGGCGGCCGGCGAAGGGTTCGACTGGCTGATGCACGATTTCCTGCTGGGCGACCGGCCCTTCACCAGCCGGCCTGACCCCGGGCGGGAAGCCGCAGGCCGCGACTTCGATCATCTGGCGCGTCGCGCGGAATGGGAGGCCGAGGGTTGAGCAACCGCAAGACGAAGATCCCGGGTGTCTCGGCCGTAGGCCACCCGCCGCAGGCAAGGAGGACGGAGGCTTGAGCGACCGCAGCTCCGCCGTGATAGACCTTGCGGCCCGCCGCGCCCAAGGGGCGGGCGCTGACCCCAGCGCGATCGCCGCCGCTGCTCAATCCCACGCTTCTGACCCCACCGCCTCCGCCTGGGTCTCGGCCTCCGCCGGTTCGGGCAAGACCAAGCTGCTGACGGACCGGGTGCTGCGGCTGATGCTGGCCGGCACCACGCCCAGCCGCATCCTGTGCCTGACCTTCACCAAGGCTGCGGCGGCGGAGATGGCGGTGCGGCTCAACCGCCGGCTCGGCGAGTGGGCAGTGGCGGGGGACGCCGAGCTGGCGGACAACCTGGCTGCGCTCCTGACCCGCGCCGCCACCCCGGCCGAGGCCAAGCTGGCCCGCACCCTGTTTGCCGAGGTGCTGGAGCTGGCCGGCGGCATGCGCATCCTCACCATCCATGCCTTCTGTCAGACGCTGCTACGGGCATTCCCGCTGGAGGCCGGGTTGCCGCCGCAATTCACCGTGCTGGAGGAGGCGGACGCGCAGGCCGCGCTGGCCGATGCGCGGGAGGATGTGCTGGGCCACGCCGCCGGCGGCCCGGCGCTGAACGCGCTGGCCGGCCTGATATCTGCCGAGCGTTTCGGCGGGCTGACGCGGGACATTGCGCGGTCGAGCGGCGGGCTGGTGGAGGTGCTGGCGGCGCATGGGGTGGCAGAGATCTGCGCCCGGCTGACGGCGGCGTTGGGCGCGGCGGAGGATCGTGAGGCGGAGATCGCCACCGCCACGGCGCCGCGCGACGAGGCTGCCTTGCTGCGTGCCGCCGCCATCCTCAAGCGGGGCTCGCCGAAGACCGACGCCATCCTTGGCGAGCGGCTCGCCGCCTTTCTCGCCATGCCGCCGGATACCAGGCACACCGCCTATGCCGAGTGGTACTCCATGCTGCTCACCAGCGCCGAGCACGAGCCGCGCAAGAGCTACGCCACCAAGCAGACGGCCGCCGACCAGGCCTTCGTGCAAACCTTGCTGACCGAACAGGCGCTGCGGGTGCGCGACCACGGCCGCCGCATCACCGCCGCCGGCATCGTCGCCGCCACCCGCGCGCTGCTCCTCCTGGCCGAGCCGATCCTGAAGAACTACGCCGCCGGGAAGGCGCTGACCGGGCGGCTGGATTTCGACGACCTGATCACCGCCACCCGCACCTTGTTGACTGACCCCGGCAGCGCCTGGGTGCTGTTCAAGCTGGATCGCGGCATCGACCACGTGCTGCTCGACGAGGCGCAGGACAGCAATCCGGCGCAGTGGGGCATCGTGCGGGCGCTGACCGCCGAGTTCTTCGCCGGCGAGGGCGCATCCGACGCGCCGCGCAGCGTCTTCGCGGTGGGCGACGTGAAGCAGTCCATCTTCTCCTTCCAGGGCGCCGACCCGGCCGGCTTCACCGACAATGCGGCGCATTTCGACGCCCAGCTCAAGCCGATGGAGGGCGAGTTCCGGGAGGTCGCGCTGGAGGTGTCGTTCCGCTCGGCGCCGCCCGTGCTGGCGCTGGTCGATGCGGTGTTCGCCGACCCCGCTTCCGCCGATGGCGTGGTGACGGAGGGCGAGATTCTGCGGCACGTCGCCCATCGCCGCGGCGCCGCCGGGCTGGTCGAGCTGTGGCCGTTGCTGGTGGCCGAGCAGCAGGACAAGCCGGAGCCCTGGGTGGTGCGGGAGGACGTCACCGCCGCTCAGGCGCAGACCACCCTCGCGCGTGCGCTGGCCGCCCGCATCCGGCGGATGCTGGATGAGGAGACGCTGCCGGCCCGCACCGATGGGCCGCACCAGGCAAACGGGCGGCCCGTGCGCGCCGGCGACATTCTCATCCTGGTGCGGCGGCGCAATGCGCTGACCCGGCTGCTCATCCGCGAGCTGAAGCAGGCGGGCGTGCCGGTGGGCGGGCTGGACCGGATCCGCCTGACCGAGCAGATCGCGGTGATGGACGTGCTGGCACTGCTGGATGTGCTGCTGCTGCCGGGTGACGATCTGGCGCTGGCGGCGCTGCTGAAATCCCCGCTGGTGGGGCTGGACGAGGACGCGCTGTTCGCCCTGGCGCATGAACGCGAGGGCAGCCTGCATGGGGCGCTGATGGCGCATCGCGGCGGCGAGGGTGCGTTCGCCCGGGCGGCGGATTGGCTGGCGGGGTGGGAGGCGGCGGCGGATCAGGCCTCGCCGCATGCGCTGCTGGCGCGCCTGCTCGGCGCCGATGGCGGTCGTGCCCGGCTTCTTGCAAGGCTGGGGCCGGACGCCACGGATGGGCTGGACGAATTGCTGAACGCTGCCCTGGCGCATGAAGCGCGGCACCCACCCAGCATCCAGGGCTTCGTCCACTGGCTGCGCGCCGGGGAGTCGGAGGTGAAGCGCGAGCCGGAAGGTGCCGGCGGGCTGGTGCGGATCATGACGGCGCACAACGCCAAGGGCCTGCAGGCGCCCATCGTCATCCTGCCCGACACCACCGGCCAGAAGCCGCGCGACGCCGGACTACGCTGGCATACCGAGGGCGAGGAGCGGCTGCCGCTGTGGACGCCGCGGCTGGACAAGCCGGTCTGCGAGGCGATGCAGAAGCTGGGCGACGCCGATCTGGAGCGCGGCCGGCGGGAGGAGAACCGGCTGCTCTACGTCGCGCTGACCCGGGCGGAGGACCGGCTGCTGGTGTGCGGCTGGGCCCGGCAGCCGGGCAAGAACACCGAATGGTACGACCAGGTGCGACGCGGCTTCGATGCGGTGGGCGCCGAGGCGGAGCGATTCGAGGGTGGCTGGGAAGGTGAGGCGCTGCGGCTGGAAACGGCGCAGGGGCCAGCGCCACGGGTCGAGGCCGCAACGGCGGCGCAGGCCGCAGCCGCCCTGCCCGCCTGGGCCGCCATCCCGGCCAGCGCCGAGGGCGGCGAGGCCAGTGTCGCGCCCTCCTCGTTGCTGGATGAGGAGACCGGGCCGCCCGCCGCCGCGCCGCATGCGCCATCCGACCCGCGTGGGCTGCGCTTTCGCCGGGGCCGGCTGATCCATGCGCTGTTGCAGCATTTGCCGGCGCTGCCGGTGGCCGACCGCGCGGCTGCCGCGGCACGCTTCCTCGCCCGGCCCGGGCATGGGTTGGAGGAAGCGGCGCAGGCGCCGCTGGCCGCCGAGGTGATGGCGTTGTTGGAGGATGGGCGCTTTGCGGACGCTTTCGGCCCCGCCAGCCTGGCCGAGGCGCCGATTGCCGGCCGGGTCGGGGGCCGGCTGCTGGCGGGCCAGGTGGACCGGCTGCTGGTGGCGCCGGATCGGGTCCAGCTCATCGACTACAAAACCAACCGGCCGCCGCCCGGCGAGCCCGACGACGTGTCGCCCGCCTATCTGCGCCAGATGGCGGCCTACCGCGCGCTGTTGCGGCTCGCCTTTCCCGGCCGCGCCGTCGAATGCGCGCTGCTGTGGACCTATTCGGCGGCGCTGATGCCGCTGCCGGATCACCTTCTGGATGCCCATGCGCCGGCACCTTGACCGGGGCGGGCCGGCACCCGACTTTCCCATCAACGATCGAAGGACTTCCCCCGATGAGCGAACTCACCAAGGCCGTCACCGATGACAGCTTCCGCGCCGATGTGCTGGAGGCCAGCGGGCCCGTGCTGGTCGACTTCTGGGCCGAATGGTGCGGCCCCTGCCGAATGGTTGCGCCGGTGCTGGACGAGATCGCAAAGGAGTATGCCGGCAAGCTGACGATCGCGAAGGTGGACATCGACGAGAACCCGATGACGCCCAACGAATACGCGGTGCGCGGCATTCCGACGATGATCCTGTTCCGCGACGGCAAGCCGGTGGACACCAAGGTGGGCGCCATGCCGAAGGGCCAGATGAAGAGCTGGATCGCCGGCGCGATCGGCGAGTAGCGGCGTCTTGTTCCTCCAGCCGGCGGGGGCGGGCCGGCACGTCACGGCACGCCGTTGCCGTGCCGGCGCGGCGGCCGCCCGGTCGGGCTCGGGCGTCCTCCCTTGACGCCGCCCCTACCCCGCCGTTTGGCCCGCCGCGCCTTGCCCGCGTTGCTGGCGCCGCTGTCCGTTCCAGCCTGTGCCCGGGCGCAATCCTCCAGCACGATCATCACCAGCCAGGCCGCGCGCTTCCGCGTCACCGAATGGACTGGCCCGCTGGAAAACGCCTGGGGCGCCGCCTTCCTGCCCGATGGCCGCATGCTGGTCACGGAACGGCCAGGGCGGTTGCGCCTTGTGCAGCCGAATGGCGAGGTCTCCGCACCGCTGGCCGGGGCGCCGCCGGTCGAGGCATCCGGCCAGGGGGGGCTGCTCGACGTGGCGCCGGCGCCGGATTTCGCCGCCTCGCGCCGCGTCTGGCTCAGCTCCGCCACCGCCATCCCGGGCGGCGTCGTCACCCGGCTATGGCGGGCGGTGCTGGACGGCAATGCGCTCCGCGATATGACCGGGGTGCTGGACGCGACGCCCGCCCAGGCCCGTGGCCGTATCCATTATGGCGGTCGGATCACCTTCAGCCCGGATGGTCGCTTCCTCTATCTGACCACCGGCGAGCGCAACGAGAACCGGGAGCGCGCCCAGGCCCTCGGAGACCTCGGAGGCAAGATCATCCGGCTGACCGCATCCGGCGAGGTTCCGCGCGAAAATCCGTTCATCGGCCGCGCCGGCGCGCGACCGGAAATCTGGAGCTATGGCCACCGCAACCCGCAGGGCATCGCCCACAACCCGGCGACCGGGACGCTGTTCTGCGCCGAGTTCGGCCCGCTGGGCGGCGATGAGATCAACATCATCCGGCCCGGCCTGAACTACGGCTGGCCGCTGGTGACGCATGGCCGCAACTACTCCGGCAGCGTGATCAGCGCGACCAACAGCCGGCCGGGCTTCGAGGATCCTTGGCGGGTCTGGGTGCCGTCGGTCAGTCCTTCCGGGCTGGCCTTCGCGACCGGTCCGGCCTTTCCGCAGTGGCGGGGACATCTGTTCATGGCCTGCCTCAACCCGCCCGGCGTGCTGCGCCTGCCGATGCGCGGCGACGAGGCGGGGCCGGAGGAGCGGCTGCTGTGGGACCGCGTGCGCATCCGGCAGATCGTCTTCGACCCGCAAGGGCGGCCGCATCTGCTGACCGACACCACTGGCGGCATCCTGCGCCTCGACCCGGCCTGAGCATGGCGTTCACGCCGCCCTTCCCGCCCCGCCCGGTGGGGCGGCAAAGCCTGCTGGCCAACATTCGCGGCTTCCGCCGCAACATGATCGGCGTCTGGCAGGCGGCGCATTACAGCACGGATTTCTTCACCACCAAGCTGCTGCGCCGCCGCCTTTTCATCTGCAACAGCCCGGCGACGGTGCGCCAGGCCTTCGTCGAGAACGGGCCGGCCTTCGAGCGCAAGAGCCCGCAGATGCGCCACGCACTGGAGCCGCTGCTGGGCGACGGGCTGTTCGTCTCCGACGGGCTGGTCTGGAAGGAGCGGCGCCGCGCCGTGGCCCCGGTGACCCATGTCAGCCGCATGGCGGAACTCAGCCCGGTGATGACAGAGGTGGTGGGCGAATGGTCCGCCCGGTGGGGCGCCCTGGCTGAGGGCACCGAGATCGACGCGCTGGAAGAAATGGCGGAGATGACCGCCGAGATCATCTGCCGCACCTTGTTCGGCCGCAGGCTGGGCGGCGACGCGGCGCGGACCGTCGTGCGCGCCTTCACGGTCTATCAGGCCAAGGTGGGGCAGACGGCGGTGGCGGCCATGCTGCGCCTGCCGGATTGGCTGTGCCGGCTGCAAGCGCCGGGCATCCGCGCCGAGGTCGGGCGCATCCATGCGGTGCTGGATGGGCTGATCGCCGCGGTGCTGGATGGCGACGAGCCCTGCCTGGTCCGCGCCATGGCGGAACGTGGCGCCATGGACCGCACCGCGCTGCGCAACGAGACGGCGACGCTGTTCATGGCTGGGCACGAAACCACCGCCAATACCCTGGCCTGGTGCTGGTATCTGCTGAGTCAGGACTCCGAAGCGGCGGGCCGCGTGGCAACCGAGGCGCGAGACGCGCTGCGCGGCCGGATCGCCGGCCATGCCGATGTGGAAAAGCTGCCTTTCACCACCGCCGTGATCGAGGAGGCGCTCCGCCTCTACCCGCCAGTGCCGGTGTTGGCGCGGGAGGCGGTGGAACGGGCGGAGATCGCTGGCCGGGAGGTCGAGACCGGCTCGCTGGTGCTGGTCATCCCCTGGCTGCTGCATCGCAATCCGACGTTATGGGACGCGCCGGACGAATTTCGGCCGGAGCGCTTCCTGGGCCCGCCGCCGGCCCGCTACAGCTACGTGCCGTTCAGCCTGGGGCCGCGGGTGTGCACCGGGCAGCAATTCGGCCTGACCGAGAGCATCATCGGCCTGGCCAGTTTGGCGCAGGATTTCTCGCTCGCGCTGCGGCAGGGCCATTTGGTGATGCCGGTCAGTCGGCTGACCCTGCGGCCGGGCGAGCATTTGCCGATGCGGCTCGGTCGCCGCTGATCTCACGCCGCCTCGGGCGTCACATGTCGGCGGCAATGGTCGAGATAGGCGGCCTCGTGGCTGGCCACCAGCTCGACCACGGCGCGCCACAGCCAGGAAGGCGCGTCCAGCGTGCGCGAGCGGTTCAGCCGCAATTCGGCCAGCCATCCCTTGCGCTGCGTGGCGGACATCTGGCGGCCATGCCCCTGCCCCACCACGGCGGCCAGGTAATAGGCGACGGCGGTGGCCTCCTCGGCCTCCAGCCGCTCCAGCACCAGCTTCATGTCCTGCGGCATCAGCTCGCGGACGAAGACACTCTTCTCCAACATTCGCGCGGCGCGGATGCGGCCACCCAGATGCGGCGAGATATGGCGCGCGCCCTCCACCACCCGGTCGGCATTGCCGCGCGGCATCGCGGCATCGGCATAGCGGGGCGCGGCGGCGGTGACAGCCTCCTTTACGTCCAGCAGGCAGTAGCGCGGTGGCTTGTGCTTGCGGCCGTGGATGGCGGCCAAGATGGCGAAGCGCAGATTGCCCAGGGAGCTGCAGCCCTTGCACCAGAAGGCGCTGTCCACGAATTCGACACGGGAATCATCGGCGCGGGAGCGCAGCGCGATGACCAATTCGCGCACCGCGTCCGACTCCACCAGCGCGCGGGTGGCGGCCGCCTCGCCCTCGGAAAGCGGCCAGAAGCGGCGACCGATGGGAATGCGTGGTGTCACACCCTCGATGCGTTCATCGGCCAGGTGCTTCCAGGAGCGGCGGGCGGCCAGGCGCATCAGCAGCTTGACCGGTCGCGGCGGCACGGTCACTTCCTCACCCCCCGAGAAGGCACTTTCGTAGCCGGCGACCATGCCTTCGATCATGCGGGCGGTGGTGATGCCCGGCAGGTCGGACCCGCGGGCTGCCATGGCCAGCGATAGGCCGAGCCGCACGAGGTCATGCGCCGGGTTGCCGACCACGGTCTGGTCAAGGTCGCGCACCTGCACGTCGAGTTGGCCCAGGGTGCCTGCCAGCGGGCCGAGATTGCCCAGGTGGCAGTCGCCGCAGATCCAGACGGGCGGGCCTTCCGGCAGGGCGGCGCGGTTCGAGCCTTCCAGCCAATCGTAGAAGCGCACGGTGCTGCCGCGGACGTAGGCGTGGGCGGAGCGGGCCATCTTGAGATTGCGGATGCGGGCAAGGACGGGGCCGCGCTCCTCGACGGCGGTGGTGGTGGGGCGTCTCAACGTCGGCATCTCCTGCGGCAGGAAGGCAAGCCCGCCGCGAAGAAGTCAGTTTCATTACGCTCGCGACAGGCGACCCGCGGCGAGGCCCGCGCCGAGGGCAAACAGGAGCATGCACGGCGCCAACCAGGGCCAGCCCAGGCCAGCCAGCGCGGCCATGGCGAGCGGCACCAGGAGCTGCACGATGTTGTTGGCCTGGATGAGCAGGCCCATGGCGGCGGACGTCAAAGTCTGCGGTACCGCGGCGGGCAGGATGGCGAAGAGCGAGGCGGGGATCATGCCGCCGAACAGGCAGGTGCCGCAGGCCAGCGTTACCATCAGCCACGGCCAGGGCGCCATCCAGGTGCCAGCGCCCAGCACGGCCAGGCCGATCAGCGCGGGGCGAAGCAACCGGGCCGGCGCGACACCGCGATGGAACAGCGCCCCAGCCGCCAGATTGCCGACGCCGTTGGCCAGCACCGCGGCGGCACCGGCGTAGCCGCCGGCCGCCACGCTCCAGCCGAAAGACTGCGCCAGCGCCGCCGGCAGCAGAACCGAAATGGCGAAGTACACGCCGTTGTAGCTGGCGAAGGTGGCGGCGATGGCTTGCGCCGCGCGGTTATGGGCGACGCCACGCAGGGATGCGCGTAGCCCCTGCCGGGCCACCGGCAGGCCCGGGGCGTCGCGCAGCGCGGCCGCCGCAGCGAGGCTGGCAAGCGCAAGCGCTCCGGTGGCCAGCCACCAGGCCAGGCGCCAGCCGCCCTGCTGCACGATAAGCGCGGAGGCAAGGCCAAGTGCGGCGCCCAGCGGCATGTAGGCGCCCCACAGCGCCATGGCGGCGTTGCGTTGGGCCGGGGCCACCAAAGCGGCGATGATGCCGGGGGCGGCGGAGACGATGAGCAGGAAACCCAGGCCCTCGAAGATACGGGCTGCGAGAAGGGTGCCGAAGCCCGGGGCGCCGGCGCCGATGGCAGCGGCCAGGGTGGCGATGCCGGCACCCAGCAGCAGCGACCGGCGGGCACCCAGCCGGCCGGCAAGAAGGCCGAGGGGCAAGCCCGCCACCGCCGACATCAGGGCGAAGACGGAGACGAGCAGGGCGGCGCCGGCGAGCGGGCGGTCGAACTCGGCGGCCAGGGTGGTCAGCGCCGCCGGCACCTTGCCGACCTGGATGGCGACGGCGATGCCCAGTGCGACGATGGCCAATACCGGACCCCAGCGGGTGGTGGGCTGCGTCAATGGTTGCGATCTGTCGACCGGGGCGCGGATCGCGAAGGTTGAGGCCCGGCCAGGCACAGCGCCAGGTCGGGACAGGCCAGGATAGGGGCGGCGGCGGTCAGTGGTTGCGACCATGCAGCGCGGTCAGCACCTCGGCTGTGCTCATCACATCGGCGTAGCGGCGGCCGACATCGGCCAGATTCTGCTCATGCGCGGCCAGGTCGTGGTCGCCGACGGCGTCGTGCGGGACGATGACGCGGTAGCCGTGGCTGAAGGCGTCGATGGTGCTGGCGCGGACGCAGCCGGAGGCAATGCAGCCGGTGACGATGGCGGTATCGATGCCGTGGCGGGCCATGATGGCGGCACAGGGGGTGGCGAAGAAGATGCTCGGGGCGCCCTTGATGAGGGTAACGTCGGGCTTCTCGGCGGCGATGCGCGGGTCCAGTTCGGTGCCGGGGGTGCCGGCGATGAGGTCGAAAACCGGCGCCACCTTCCAGCGCGGCGCGGCGGCCGGGCTGTCGAATGCGACGACGCAGGCGATGATGAGACCGCCGGCGGCGCGGGTGGCGCGCATCAGGGTGACGGTGTTCTGGACCGCTTGGTCCACCAACGGCGCGCCGCCCATGGCGAATTCGGGGTCGGTGAAGGCGCGCTGAAAGTCGACCACCAGCAGGGCTGGGTGGCGGCCGAAGCCGGTTTCGGTCGCGCCGTAGCCGCGGCTTGCGTAGATGTCGGTCATGGCCGCAGCATCGCGCAGCACAGCACAGCGGAGAAGCCCGATGCAGAACGAGGAAGAGATCTGGCGCCTGGTGGATGGCCACGCCCCGCCGATGATCGCGCTGGCCGACCGCATCTGGGGCATGCCGGAGCTGTGCTACAACGAGCACCGCAGCTGCGCCGAGCACACGGCGGCGCTGCATGAGGCGGGCTTCCGGGTGACCGGGAACCTGGCCGACATTCCCACCGCAGTGATGGGCGAGGCGGGCGAGGGCGGGCCGGTCATCGCCATCCTGGGCGAGTATGACGCGCTGCCGGGACTTTCGCAGGAGGCGAACGTTGCCGAGCCACGGCCGCTGCCCGGCGACGGGACCGGGCATGGCTGCGGGCACAACCTGCTCGGCACGGCGTCGATGCTGGCGGCCATTGCGGTGAAAGACTATCTGGCGGCGAACCAGCTGCCGGGCCGCGTGCGCTATTACGGCTGCCCCGCCGAGGAGGGCGGCGCGGCCAAGGGGTTCATGGTGCGCGAGGGGGCGTTCGACGATGTGGACATCGCCATTTCCTGGCACCCCAGCGCCTTCTCGGGCGTGATGGAGCCGGTGTCGCTGGCCAATACGCGAATCGATTTCACCTTCGTCGGCCGGTCGTCGCATGCGGCGGCGGCGCCGCATCTGGGGCGTTCGGCGCTCGACGCGGTGGAGCTGATGAATGTGGGCGTGAACTACATGCGCGAACACATGCCGTCCGACGCGCGGGTGCATTACGCCTATCTCGATGCCGGCGGGGTGGCGCCGAATGTGGTGCAGGGGCGGGCCGTGGTGCGCTACCTGATCCGGGCGCGGGATGTGGTGGAGCTGAACCGGCTGGTCGTGCGGGTGCGAAAAATCGCCGATGGGGCGGCGCTGATGACGGAGACGAGCGTGTCCACGCAGGTGATCTCAGCGGTGTCGAACCTGATGGGGAACGGGCCGCTGGAGGCGGCGATGCAGGCCAACCTGGACCGGCTGGGGCCGCCGCCCTTCAATGCGGCGGATGCAGAGGTGGCCCGAAAATTCCAGGCGACTTTGAGCGCCGAGGACATCAGCGCGAGCTGGCGCCGGGCGGGCGTGCCGGAGCGGGATGTGCCGCTGTGCGATGCCGTCATTCCCGTGGATGCGAAGCCGGAGAAGATGATCGGCAGCACGGATGTGGGGGATGTGTCGTGGAAGGTGCCCACGGTACAGGCGCGGGGCGCGACCTACGCGATCGGCACGCCTGGGCATTCCTGGCAACTGACGGCGCAGGGCAAGAATGCGGCCAGCCATAAGGGGCTGGTGCATGTGGCGAAGGTGATGGCGGGGACGGCGGTGGATGCACTGCGCAAGCCGGAGGTGATAGCGGCGGCGAAGGCCGAGCACGGGGCGAAAATGGTAAAGACGCCTTATGTGTGCCCACTGCCGGAGGGGGCCAAGCCGGCGTTGGGGATGAGTCTCTGACGTTAATGACAGCCGGCGATTGGCCAGGCCAGCCTTGGCACCCTCGTTCCATCGCGCTCCATCAGTTCAGCGGGATGCGCCGCAGAATGGCTGCCTTGATCGCCACGTCCTCCGCCAGCCGGCGGGCGAAGGCATCGGCGCCCAGATAGACCTCGTCGGGCTGGCCGCCATTGCGGGCCACCGTCCGGTAGCCCTCGCTGGCGGCGGCCCCGGCACAGGCCTGCTCCAGCCGCGCCACCCTGTCGTCCGGCGTGCCGGCCGGCACGAACAGCCCGCCGAAGCTGGCCGGCGCCACGTCGAAACCCTGTTCCATGGCCGTGGGCGTGCCGGGGAACGCCCGGTGCCGCACCGGGTCGAAGACCGTCATGACCCGGATGTCGGTGCGACCGGCGAGCGAGCCCAGCACGATCGCGCCGACGTCCAGTCTTCCCGTCATGACCTCGGTCATCACGATGCCGTCGCCGCGGAAGGGCACGTGGGTCAGCTCGACATCTGCCGCAGCCACCCACTGCTCGACCGCCAGATGCGGAATCGAGGTGGCGCCGAGCGTGCCATAGGTGATGCGGCCAGGGGATTCGCGCGCCATCGCCTGCAGTCGGCGCAGATCGGTGATCGGACTGTCGAGCCGGACCACCAGAGCCATGGTGTTGTTGAAGGTCTGGCAGACGGGGCGGAAGCTGTCGGGCCGCAAGCCGGAGCCGGGCTGCGTGACGGGCAGCACCGAGGCCACGAGGGCCGGGACGAAGAGCATGGTGTAGCCATCCGGCGCCGCCCGCGCCGCGGCACCGGAACCACGGCGCCGGCCGCGCCCTCGCGGTTGATGACCGGCACCGGGCGGCCCAGCAACGGCGCCATCTCGGACGCCAAGGCGCGCACCAGCAGGTCGGTCGTGTTGCCGGGCGCGTAGGGTAGGATGACCTGGACAGGACGGGCGGGAAACGCCTCCTGCGCCCACCCAGGGGCGGCGGCCAGGAGTGCTGCGAGCATGGCGCGTCGGATGAGCTTCATGCGGGCAGCCTACAGTCTCAATCGTTAAGGCGGAATTGCCTCGGGCGCCCCTCGCTTCATGCGCGATCGTGCATGATCCTCATCATCAGCTTCCATTGGCTTCGGCTACCGCGGTGGGGCATCGTTCCGGCATGAACACCTACACGCCCAGTGGCCTGCGCATCGGCCATGTCCACCTCAAGGTCGCTGACCTCGATCGCAGCCTGGTCTTCTGGCGCGACGTCATCGGCTTGCAGGTCATGGCGCGCATGCCGCAGGCGGTGTTCCTCTCGGTCGATGGCTACCACCATCACATCGCCATCAACACGTGGGAGAGCGCGGGCGGCACGCCGCCGGCGCCAGGAACCACTGGCCTGTTCCACGTCGCGCTGCTCTACCCGGACCGTGCGGCGCTGGCCACCGTGCTGGCCCGGCTAATAGCCGCCGGGATCGCACTGGACGGTGCGTCGGATCACGGCGTCAGCGAGGCACTTTACCTGCGCGATCCCGATGATAACGGGGTCGAGCTGTATCGGGACCGCCCGGCGGCGGAATGGCCGCGCAGTGCCACTGGCGACATCGCCATGTACACCCGCCGGCTGAATGTGCAGGAGCTGCTGGCCGAGGCCGCTTAATCGGTCACCATGGCGATCTTGCCGAAATGCGCGTTGGCTTTCATGTGTGCCAGTGCCTCGGCGACGTCATCGAGGTGGAAGACGCGGTCGATCGGCAGCGCCAGCTTGCCCGCCTCCAGTGCCGCCCACAGATCCTGCCGCATCAGCCGCACGATCTCCCTGACCTCCTCGATCGTGCGGGTGCGGAAGGTGACGCCGATGTAGCTGATGCGCCGGGCGGCATGCATGTCGAAATCGAACTCCGCCTTGAAGCCGCCGAGCCGGCCTACATTGACGATGCGGCCCAGGATGCGCGTGGCCGCGAGCGTCTGGCTGACCAGCTTGCCGCTGATCTGGTCCACCACCGCATCCACGCCGTGCCCGCCCGTCGCTTCCAGCACCTGCCGGATCCAGCCGGGGTCGTTGCTGTCCACGGCCAGGGTGGCGCCGAATTCGGCCAGCCGCGCCCGCTTCTCCGGGTTGGTGGAGCTGCCCACCACCACCGTGGCGCCCATCAGCCGCGCGATCTGCAGCCCCATCAGCCCGACGCCGGAGCTGGCGCCCTGGATCATGATGGCGCTGCCGGGGCCGCACAGGCCGTGCGTCACCACGGCGTTGTGCATGGTCTGCAACGCCACCGGCAGGGTTGCCGCGGTCTCCCAACTCATGTTGCGGTCGGGCACCGGGCTGAGCCGGCCCCAATCCGTCACCGCGTATTCGGCGTAGCTGGCGCCCATGCCGCCCATCACCCGCATGCCGGGCGCGATGTGGATCGGCACGTCGGCACCGCACTCCATCACCTCGCCGGCGGCCTCCAGGCCCGGAATGGCGCCGACCCCGCCCACCGCGCCATGCGCGTGGCCGGCCGCCACGCCCAGGTCGGCGCGGTTCAGGCCGATGGCGCGCAGCCGCACCAGCACCTGCTCCGGGCCCGGCCTGGGCACCGGCACGTCCTGCACCTGCAAGCCGTCCGCCGTGACGACGGCGGCCTTCATCGTAGCGTAATGTCCACCCGGCGCGACTGCGCCTCGACCGGCCCGGTACCGCCCACGGCCGAGACGCTGATGGCGTTGCGCGGAATACCCTGCCGCACCAGCTCCGCCACCACCACCTGGGCGCGACGGGACGACAGGGCGCGGTTCGAGGCGTTCATCGCGCCATCGGCTGAGCCCACCACGTCGAGGCCCGAGGCGCCGGCGGAACGCGCCGTCTGCGCCGCCTGGGCGACGGTGCCGCGAGCCGGGCCATCCAGGTTGAAGCTGCTCAGCGGGAAATACACCGCGAAGTTCTGCGCCTGATATTGCGGTCGGGTCTGATACTGCGGCAGGGCGAAACCCAGCGCGACGGGTGCCGCCACTGGCGAGGCGCTGGGCGTGTTGAACGCATAGCGCAGGCCCACCGTGAAATTGTGGCTGCCGATGCCGGGGCTGACGTTGCGGTTGAGTTCGGCCAGCGTGGTGGCGGCGTTGTTGTTGTTCGGGATGGTGGTCGTGCGGATGTTCAGCTTGGGCGCGCCGGCGCCGAAATAGCGATACTCCGCGGTGAAGGAGAGGCCGGGCGTCACCGAATCCAGCGGTACCGCCACGCCCAGGATGCCCTGGTAGCCCAGGGTCCGCCCGGTGCCCTCGACCGTGGTGCGCAGGCTGCTGACCGCATCGGCCCGGATGCCGCGATATTCGGAATAGGCGAAGCCCAGCCCGGCGCCGACATATGGCTGGATGTAGCGGAAGACCGGGCTGAGCACCGTCAGGTCGAAATCGTAATAGGCGTTGGCCATGAAGCCGTAGATCTGCGCCCGGCCGTCGCGGCTGGTGACGCCGCCGGAAAAGCTGCCATTGCTGAACAGCGTCACGCTTTCCAGGTTGGGCCGGCGGTAATAGCCCTCCAACTCGGCGCGAAACCCGTTGCCGAAGCCCCACCCCACCGCGCCGGTGCCGACCACGCCGATGCCGTAGTTGAAGGCGCTGCCACTGCCCTGGCCGAAGAAGCCTGTGGGGGCGCGGCGATTGATGGTGTCGTTCATCATGGTGCCGCCGATGCCGGCGCCGACATACAGCCCGTTCACCGTCTGGGCTTGCGCCGCGCTCGCGGCGGCGAACGCCAAACCTATCACGAATCGCATGCGCATCGGGAACTCCTGCCTCGTTGCATCCTGCATAGCAAAGCGAGCGGGGTTGAACAGGCCGGTTCAGAAGCCGGCGCCGGGCTGTGCCAAGTATGCCACTTCCTCAGGCGTGCTAACGCGACCGAGGATGGCGTTGCGATGCGGAAAGCGGCCGAAGCGGGAGATGACGGCGCGGTGGCGGTGGGCGAAGTCGATGACCGACTGCATCTCCGGCGCGTCCCGCATCGATTCGAACAGGGCCACGGAGCGGTCCTGGTCGGCCAGGGCCTCACTGTGCTCGAAAGGCAGGTAGGCGAAGATGCGCTGGGTCGGCGTCAGGCGCCGGTCGTCGCCGGCCTCGGCCAGGCGCCGGGCCAGCTTCAGGGCCTGGGCGTCGCCGGCGAAGCTTTCCGGGTTGCCGCGATGGATGTTGCGGGCAACCTGGTCGAGCAGGATGATCAGCGCCAGGGCGCCGGAGGGCGTCTCGGCCCAGCCATCCAGGGCGCATTGCCGCGCCTCTTGCAGCGCGTCAGCGAAGCCGGTGCGCAGCGTCTCGTCGAACGCCGGGTCCTTGGTGAACCAAGCGGTGCGCTGGGTATCGGGGCCATCGGTGAACCAGGCGTTGAGGACGGCGTCGGGCGTCATGGCAGCGCGCGGTCAAGCAGGATGACGGAGTGCACGGCCTCGCGCCCGCCCAGCCCGGCGATCTGATGCCGGCACGAGGTGCCGTCGGCCACGATCACGTGGTCCGCCGCCGCGGTGCGCACCGCCGGCAGCAGCCCCGCCTCCGCCATGGCGCGCGAGGCGTCCTGGTTTTCCGCCTGGTAGCCGAAGCTGCCGGCCATGCCGCAGCAGGAGGAGGCGATCGGCGCCACCTTCAGGCCGGGCACCCGGCCCAGGGCGGCCAGGGCGGCCGGAAAGGCGCCGAAGGCCTTCTGGTGGCAGTGGCCGTGCACATGCGCGGTGGTGGGCGTCTCGCGCCAGGCGATGTCGGGCTTTTCGGCGTCCAGGAACTCGCCGATGAGGAAGGCGCGGGCGGCCAGTGCCTCGCTTTCCGGCCCCGGCAACAGGGCCAGGAATTCATCGCGCAGGGTGGTGAGGCAGGACGGTTCCAGCCCGATCACAGGCGCGTCGGAAGCGGCGAGCGCGGCCAGGGTGCGGCGTGCCTCGGCGCGCGCCTTGTCCACCATCCCGGCGGCCAGATAGGTGCGGCCGCAGCATAGCGGGCGGCCGCCATCGCTTGCCGCGCGTACCGAAAAGCCGGCCGCGGCCAGCACTCGGGTGGCGGCGCGCAAATTCTCCGGCTCGAAATAGCGGTTGAAGGTGTCGGCGAGGAGCAGGACTTCGCGGCGGTCGGGCGGTGGGGCCAGGGTGGCATCGGTGGTGCCGGCCACCAGCGTCACGCCACCAGGTCCCGCAGCGTCGCCCCGATCCAGCGCATGGCTGTGTACGCCCGGGCCCACGACGCCAGGCCGCGCCGGGGCAGAGGCTTCCGCGTCGCGAAACGGGTCCGCGACGAATTCTGGCAATGCCCGCCCGGCCGCCATCCCGGTCGCGCGCTCCATCGCCCGCGCCAGCGCCGGCACCCGGTTGCGCAGATTGGCCAGCCAGGGCACGCGCGCCGCCCATGGCGCATAGCGCGGCAGCGCCGCGACCAGCCGGTCCTTCAGTGAAAATCCATGGCGCTGCGCGCGCGCGTGCTGCACCTCGATCTTCATCCGCGCCATGTCCACGCCGGTCGGGCATTCGCGCTTGCACCCTTTGCAGGACACGCACAGCGACATGGCCGCCGCTACTTCCTCGCCGGCCAGCGCATCCGGCCCCAGCTGGCCAGTGAGCGCCAGACGGAGGGTATTGGCGCGGCCGCGGGTGAGGTGCTGCTCGTCGCGGGTGACGCGGTAGCTTGGGCACATCGTGCCGACGTCGAACTTACGGCAGGTGCCGTTGTTGTTGCACATTTCGACGGCGCCCAGGAAACCGTTGGGGTGGGCGGTCCAGTCCAGCGCCGGGGTCATCGGCTCCGCGGCGTAGCTGGGGCCGTAGCGGAACAGGCTGCGGTCATCCATCTTCGGCGCCCGGACGACGCGGCCGGGGTTGAGGAAGCCTTGCGGATCGAAGGCGTCCTTCACCGCCTCGAAGGCGCGGGCGATCCGGCTGCCGAACATCGGCTCGTTGAATTCGCTACGCACGATGCCATCACCATGCTCGCCGGAATGGCTGCCCTTGTATTCGCGCACCAGGTCGAAGCAGCGCTCGGCGATCTCGCGCATTTTCCGGACGTCGCCGCCATCTTTCATGTTCAGAACGGGGCGGACGTGCAGGCAGCCGACTGAGGCATGGGCGTACCAGGTGCCCTTCACGCTGAACTCGTCGAACACCCCGGTCAGCCGCTCCGTGTAATCGGCCAGATCGGGCAGGGCCACGGCGCAATCCTCGATGAAGGAGACGGGTTTGGCGTCGCCCTTCATGCTCATCATGATGTTCAGGCCGGCCTCGCGCACCTCGGCGATGCGGGCCTGGAAGCCGGCATCGGTGGCGCGGACGACGGCGTCGGGCAGGCCAAGGTCGGCCATCATCTCGTCGAGGCGGCGCAGACCTTCCAGCAAGGGCGCGTCCTCATAACCGTGGAATTCGACGATCAGCAGGCTGTCCGGCTCACCGATGACCATCTGGTCGATGGTGGCGCGGTAGATCGGGATGGAGCGGCCGAGGTCGATCATCGTCCGGTCCACCAGCTCCACCGCCTCCGGG
>CAXTJY010000002.1:0-23096 GCA_964244395.1 uncultured Rhodovarius sp. | reverse complement strand
TGCGCATCGGGTTGGTGGTGCAATTCGGCTACTTCGCCTGCACCAACCTCGCCATCGGCCATGGCATGTCACCGGGCGGGCTGGCGCTGGTGATCGCACTTCAACCCATCTGCGTGGCGCTGCTCTCCGCCCGCGTTACCGGCGATGTGGTGCCGGCTGGCGCCTGGGCGGGGCTGGCGCTGGCCTTCTGCGGCGTGGTGCTGGTGGTGATCTCCGGCTCGGCAGTTGCCCCCGGCGCGTGGCTTGGGCTGTTCTTCGCGGCGCTGGGCCTGGTGGCGATGACCGCCGGTGCGCTGCTGGAACGGCGCGGCGGGCAGGAGTGCCATCCCGTACTTTCCAACCTCATTCTGTATGCCGTCGGTTTGCTCGCCACCTTGCCGCTGGCGGCGGCGCTGGAGAGCATGCGCGTCGCCTGGGCCATGCCGTTGGTCCTGGGCCTGGGCTACCTCGTCGTGGCCAATTCGCTGATCGCGATGACGCTGCTGCTGGCCATGCTGCGTGCCGGCGAGGCGGCACGCGTCTCCGCCCTGTTCTTCCTGGTGCCGCCGCTGGCGGCGCTGATCGGCTGGGTGGTGTTGGGGCGCGAGGTGGCGCCGCTGGCCTGGGTGGGGACGGCGCTGGCCGCGCTCGGCGTCGTGCTGGCCCGCCGCGGCGCGGCCCCTCCCGTCAAGCGTTGACCCGGCCCCGGGGCCCGTTCACGCTGCCCGAAACAGGAGACGCACCATGCCCCATGCAGGCCTGAAATTCGGCATCTTCATGGCCCCCTTCCACCGGGTGGGCGACAATCCCACCTTGGCCATCCACCGCGACCTGGATCTGATCGAGCATCTGGATCGGCTGGGCTTCGACGAGGCCTGGGTGGGCGAGCACCATTCGGCGGGGTGGGAGACCATCGCCAGCCCGGAGGTCTTCATCGGCGCCGCCATCGAGCGCACCCGGCACATTCACCTCGGCAGCGGCGTTACCTCCCTGCCCTATCATCACCCGCTGCTCGTCGCGCAGCGCTTCGTGCAGCTCGACCACATGTCGCGCGGCCGCATCATGCTGGGCTGCGGCCCCGGGGCGCTGCCGTCCGACGCGTACATGATGGGCATCCCGCCCGAGACGCAGCGCAAGCGGATGGAGGAAGCGCTCTCCGCCATCATCCGCCTGCTGGCGTGCGAGGAGCCGGTGAGCATGCAGACGGACTGGTTCACCCTGAAGGACGCCCGGCTGCATCTGGCGCCTTACAGCCATCCGCGCTTTCCCATCTCCGTGGCCACCTCGACCACGCCCAGCGGCGCGCTGGCCGCCGCGAAGCATGGCCTGGGCATGCTCAGCCTCGGCGCCGGCCTTCCCGGCGGGCCGCAGAAGCTGGCGGAACAGTGGCGCATGGCGGAAGCCGAAGCCGCGAAGCACGGTCAGACGATGGACCGCGCCAACTGGCGCCTCGTGGTCAACCTGCACGTCGCCGAGGATGACGAGCAGGCGATCCGCCAGGTCCGCGTCGGCGAGCGCATCGAGACCGAAGGCTATTTCGGCGAGGTGCTGGCCCGTCCGCCCACCCGCACCGAGGACCCGCTAGGCGACGGCCTGCGCGCCGGCACCACCCTGGTGGGCTCCCCCGACACGGTGGCCGAGGGCATCGAGCGGCTGCTCGGCTTCACCGAGGGTGGTACTGGCGGCATCCTGTTCCGCGCCCATGACTGGGCCAACCGCCAGCACACCTGGGACAGTTACGAGCTGTTCGCCCGCTGGGTGATGCCCCGCTTCCAGAACAGCCTGGCGATGCCGACCGCCTCACGCGAATGGTGCGTGGAGAACCGCGGCGGCATCTTCGCCCCCAACATCGCGGCGCTGCACAAGGCGTTCACCGATGCGGGACAGGCGGTGCCGGAGACGGACCGGTTAAAGATCCGGCAGTAGTCCCAGACGTCATGGCCGGGCTCGACCCGGCCATCTCGTTGTTCAACGCGCGCCCTCACCGCAAGAGATCACCGGGTCAGGCCCGGTGATGACGGGCTACGGCGTCGCCAGAAACTTCACGATCAACCCAACCTGCAACTCATCCATCAACGCCGGGGCGTGCCCACATCCGGCGATCGTCTCCACCTGCGTATTGGGGTGCTCATCCATCCGCGCCGCCGTCTCCGCCGTCAGCAGGTCCGACGTCTCGCCGCGTAGCACCAGCACCGGCCGGTTCACCGTCCAGTCCCACAGCGGCCATAAATTCACGTCGGCCAGCGCCGTCTGCATTGGCTCCACGATGCGCGGGTCGTAATGCAGCATGACCTGGCCATGCGGGGTCATTCGCGCGCTGTGCTCCGCCATCCCGCCCCACTGTTCGTCGGTCAGCGCGCCGAAGGGCGCATGCACCCGGCGCAGATAGGCCTCGACATCCGCAACCCCCTCGAAGCGCGGCGGTGGCGCGCCCAGGTAGTCGCGAATGCGCTCCAGCGCCGCCTTCGGGATGAACGGGCCGATGTCGTTCAGCACCATCCGCCCCACCCGGTCGAAGGGCAACGACACCAGCCCCATTCCGATCAGCCCGCCCATCGAGGTGCCGACCCAGTCATATTCGCCGAGCGCCGCAAGCAGCGGCGTCAGCACGCCGACATAGTTCGGCACCGCATACAGGCTGCCGCTGGGCATCCAGCCGGACATGCCGCGGCCCGGAATATCCGGGCAGATCACCCGCCGCCCCTGCTGCGCCAGCGCCCGAGCCAGAACGTCGAAATCCCGTCCCTGCCGGGTCAGCCCATGCACGCACACCACCGGCTTGCCCGTGGGCGGCCCCCATTCGTGCCAGCGCAGGGACACCGCGCCCTCCTCGAACGGGCAATGCAGGGCGCCGATGCGCGGCTGTTCGGTCATCCGGGCTTCCTTCGATGCTGGCCCTCACTGTCACCCCCGGCGCCCGCGGTCCAGGCCAGGGAGCATCCGCGCGATCGCCCGAGGCACCCACCCGGAGATGCGCTCAGTCGGCGATGAACGGCTCGTCAGTAGGAAATTTGTCGGACAGAAGCAGCGGCGCACCCTCGCCCACCAGCACCATGTCCTGCACATGCCAATGCGCCTTGTGCGGTTCCAGCGCCAGCACCATTCCAGCCTCCAGTATTTCGTCGCTGCCGCGGATCAGAATGGGTTCCTGCTGGTGCCACCAACTGCCCACGCTGTGGCCGATCAACAGCGTCTTGTAGTCCCACCCCGCCCTGGTGAATTCTGCCATCACCCAGTCATAGATGTCGCCCACGCGGGCGCCGGCGCGGCAGCGGTCGATGGCGCCGCGATAAATCTCCAGGTTCCGCGCATAGTCCGAGGCCTGCTGCGGCGAAGGCTTGCCCAGGATGGCGTTGCGCGACTGATGACCCGGGTAGTTTTTCAGATAGGCGACATAGTCGGTGCGGACGACGTCGCCGCTGTTCAACACCCAGTCGCTCTCGCCGGCATAGGGGATGGTGTTCTTGTCGGAGTTCAGGATGCCATGCGCCCACTCGAAGCCACGCATCAGGCAGCCTTCCATCATCCGCGCATGCAGCACCCGTTCGGTCACCCCCGGCCGGATGCTGCGGAACACGTCAAGGAAGACATCATCGAGCAGATCGGCACCGGCTTTCAGCATGGCCACTTCCTCGGCCGTCTTGATCACCCGTACCCGGTTCATCATGCGGGTGGAATCGATGAGTGCGGCTCCGGGCAGCGCATCGGCCACCTCCTGCCAGTACTGCGCCGGCACATAATCGCGCTCCATGGCGATGCGGGATTTTCCCAGGCCCATCTCGCGTAGCACCTGCGCCACCCGGGCATAGGGCGATTCCAGATAGCCGTCGTAAAGCACGACATCCTCGATCCAGGAATCGCGCCGCGCCAGCCCGGCGGCGATGCTGTTGCTGACGATGCAGGGCCGGCCCTGGCGCGGCCACACCACCATCACCGCGCGCTTGCTGTCGGAGAGATCGACATGCCGCGCCAACGTGCCGGGATACACCACGCCGGAAAGGTAGGAGAAATTATGCCCGGCGCGCGCCACCACCGCATCCACGCCCTCGCGGTCCATGAAGGCATTCAGCCGGGCGATGTTGGCGATCGGCGTGCGGCGCAATCCGTCCATGCTCATTCCTTGGTTCGATAGCCGATCCGAACACCCGCGCCTTGACAGGTCAATGCGTTGCTCGGGAACATGCCGACGGGAAACGTCGGCCGCGCATCAATGGAGGACCGACCATGACGACGCGCCGCAGCCTGATCTCAGCCGCCCTCGCCACCCCCGCCCTGGCGCAGGATGCGTGGCCGAGCGGACCCATCCGCCTGATCGTGGGCTTCGCCCCCGGCAGCAATCCGGATTTGATGGCGCGCCTCCTGGCCGAACCCCTGTCCACCGCGCTGGGCGTCGGCGTGGTGGTGGAAAACCGGCCGGGCGCCTCTGGCAACATCGGCGCGCAGGCCGTGGCCCAGGCCCGGCCGGACGGCTATTCCCTGGCGCTGGGCTCGGTAAATCACGCCATCAACGCCAGCCTCTTCGCCAACCCCGGCTACGACTTCCAACGCGATTTCGCGCCCGTCGCGCAGGTCTATCTCATCCCCAACGTGGTGCTGGTGGCGCCCGCGCTGCCGGTCCGCACGATGGCGGAACTGGTCGAGTACTGCCGGGCGCGGCCGGGCGAGATCAATTTCGGCTCCTCCGGCGTCGGCACCACGCTGCATCTGGCGGGCGAACTGCTGAAGCAGGCCGCCGGCATCGATATCGTCCACGTGCCCTATCGGGGGGCGCCGGAGGCACACCAGGACCTGCAGGCCGGCCGCGTGCAGCTGATCATCGACAACCTGCCGCCCTCCATCGCGCGGATCGAGGCCGGGCATGTGCGGCCACTGGCGGTCACCTCGGCCACCCGCTCGGCGCGCCTCGCCGAGCTGCCCACCGTGGCCGAGGCCGGCTTCCCATCCCTGGAGATGCTGATCTGGGGCGGCGTCTTCATCCATGCCCGCACGCCCCCCGCCATCCAGGCCAGACTGCTGGCGGAAGTCGAGCGCATCATTGACACCCCGGCCTTTCGCGCCCGGCTGGAGCAGTTCGGCTCCCTGCCGGTGAACCGCGACCGCGAGGCGTTCCGCGCCTTCACCCTGGCCGAGATCGCGCGCTGGCGCGAGGTGGTGCAGCGCTCGGGCGCCCGAGCGGCGTGAGCTTTTCCGACAGCGAGCTGTTTGCCCCGCCGCCGAGCTTCCTCGGTGCGCCGCACGGCCTGCCGGGGCCGGGCTGCCGGGCCGCCTATCTGGGCATTCCCTTCGATTGCGGCGTGAATCCGCAACGCATCGGCAGCCGCCAGGGACCGATGGCGGTGCGCCTGGCGTCCTGGCAGATCCGGCGCTTCAACACCACGCATGCGGATTTCGACCCGGTGGAGCGGCTGGGCCTCGTCGATGCCGGCGATGTCGCGCTGACGCCTTCGCATATCCCCGAAGGCTTCGCCCGCATCGAGGCCGCAATGACGCGGGTGATGGCGCATGGCGCCGTGCCCATCACCATGGGCGGCGACGGCGCCATCTCCTTGCCGTTGATGCGCGCGGTCGCCAGGCGGCACCCAGGCCTGGTCGCGCTGCACATCGACAGCCACACCGACTGCAAGCCCTGGGCGGAGCCGCATCGCTACGACTCCGGCAGCCAGTTCACACACGCCGCGGAGGAGGGGCTGATCGACGCCGCCCGCTCCTGGCATGTCGGCATTCGCGGCACCATTCATGCCGCGGGGCGCGTGGCCTATGCGCAGTCGCTGGGCTTCCGGGTGGTGAGCCTGGATGGGCTGCTCTCGCGCGGCATGGCGCAGAGCATGGCGGAGTTCGCGGCCGTGGCGACGGGCCGCCCGGTCTATCTCTGCTGGGACATGGATGTCTTCGACCCATCCTGCGCGCCAGGCGTGATCAGCCCGAATTGGGGCGGGCTATCGGCGCGGGAGGGAATCGCACTGATGCGGGCGCTCACCGGACTCGAGATTGTGGCGGTCGACATCAACACCGTCAGCCCGCCGCATGACGTGCAGAACATCACCGCAAGCCTGGCGGCGCAGATGGCGCATGAGGCAGCGGTGCTGATCTGTCGTCGCCTGCGGCTGGAAGGCGCGGCAGCAACCTGACAGGCTGCTTGCTGAGACGACCGTGCGCTGCGTAGTCCTCCGGATGCGCGGTTGCAGCAACCCCCGCATCGGCCATTGCCACGGGCATGATGCAGTCAGCGCCCGCGGCTATGGGCGGCCGGGGAGGCTGGCGAAACCTTCATGGCCTGCCGGTCCTGGCGCGATGGGGACAGTGACAGGCAAGATCATCGACACATCGGGAAGGAGGCCACCATGGCGCTGCTGATCTACGGGCTGGATACCGAAGAAATCGGCAGCGTGCGGAGCTGGCGCGACACCCTCGCCGAACTGCTTCCCGAGCTGGAAATCCGAATATTTCCCGATGTCGGCGACACCTCCGAGATCACCTACCTGGCCTTCATGCGGCCTGACTTCGACGTCATCCCACCGCTGCCGAACCTCAAGGCGATGTTCAGCCGTTCGGCCGGCGTCGAGGCATTCATCGATCACCCGAAATTGCCGAAGGCCCCACTGGGCAAGATCGAGCCCGCGGACGGCGACCCGATGATGACGGAATACGTCATCATGCACGTGCTGCGCCTGCACCGGGAACTGCCGCTCTACCAGCAGGCCCAGGCGAGATGCGAGTGGCTGCGCCGACCTATCGTTCGGCCGGGGGAGCGCCGGGTCGGATTTCTCGGCTTCGGGCTGATGGCGAAGGCGCCGGCACTGATGCTGAAGTCGCTCGGCTTCCCTGTGTCCGCCTGGGTGCGAAATCCCAGGCCGGATGCCGAGCTACCGGTCTTTCATGGTGCAGACCAGTTTGAAGCCTTCATGCGCCAGACCGACATCGCGGTCTGCCTCTTGCCGCTGACCCGCGACACCGAGGGCATCCTGTGCGCCCAGACCTTCGCGTTGATGCCAAGGGGCGCCATGATCATCAATCTGGGGCGCGGCCGGCATGTGGTGCAGGCCGACCTGCTGGCGGCGCTCAACTCCGGCCAGCTCTCCCACGCTGCGCTGGACGCGTTGTACCCGGAGCCGTTGCCGCCGGACAATGCGCTGTGGCTGCATCCCAAGGTGACGGTCATGCCGCATGTCGCGCGGCGCCCCACCGTGCGTCAGCTGGCGACCGAGATCGCGGCGAACATCGGCAACATCAGGAACGGCGGCGGTCTCCTGCAGGAGATCGACAGGGCGACGGGGTACTGAGCGGAATGGTGGTCGGGGTGCCGGAGGATTCAGCGTGCGGGTCAGGAGGACGTAACTTCTCCCCCGGCATGTCCCCATCCGGAGCCGGGACCGCCGCGATCATGGCCGCTTCCGGCCTGACCGTCGGCAGTCTCTTCGCCGCGCAGGTGCGGCAGGGGGCGGGCCGCATCGCCTTGCAGCAGGGCGAGCACCGCCTGTCCTACGCCGCGCTCGCGGATCGTTCCGACCGGCTGGCTCACCACCTGGCATCACGTGGCATCGGCCGTGGCGACCGCGTTGCGGTGCTGAGCGAAAACCGGTTCGAGTATGTCGAGACGCAGCTCGCCTGCGCCAGGCTGGGTGCCGTCGTCGCCTGCCAGAACTGGCGGCTGGCGGATGCCGAGCTGTTGCATTGCCTGCGCCTCGTCGCACCCGCCCTGGTCTGCATATCGCCGCGCCACGCCGGGCGTCTCGTTACGCTCGATCACGGCATCGGGCAAAGCCTGGTCTTCGGCGGGGCGTACGAGGCGGCGCTGGCGCGCAGCGATACCAGGGCGGTCCCCGATCTGGCCGAGCCGGAGGATGGCCTGGTCATCCTCTACACCAGCGGCACCACCGGCCTGCCCAAAGGCGCGTTGATCAGCCACCGCGCCATGATCGCCCGCGCCATCGTCTCGCAGGTCGATGAAAGCACCTATCCGTCCAGAAGCTTCGTCGCCTGGGGGCCCATGTTCCACATGGGATCGACCGACCAGGTCTTCGCCACCCTGCTGCATGGCGGCAAGGCCTTCGTGGTGGACGGCTTCGACGCGCCGGCCCTGATCGACATCATCGCGCGGGAATCCGTGGGCTGCTTCCCGACGCCAGGGATCGCCAGCCGCATGCTGGCGGCCATCAAGGATTCGGGGATACGGCCGCAGCCGACCGGCATCATCGGCGGCATGGCCGATCTGGTGCCCCGCGCCGATATCGCCGAGCTGACCGCGCTGATGCAGGCGCCGTTTCGCAATTCCTTCGGCTCGACGGAGACCGGCATCGCGCCGGCGAGCAAGGGGCGGCTGGCGATCGGCATCGTCCCGGAGAGTCTGTCCAAGACGCAGAATTCCTACTGCCAGCTGCGGCTCCTGGATGCCGAGGGCCGCGACGTGGCCGAGGGCGAGCCGGGCGAGGTCGCGCTCCGCACGCCCGGCCTGTTCAGCGGCTATTGGGGAGCACCGGAGGAGACCGCCGCGGTCTTCCGGGACGGCTGGTATCACATGGGCGACCTGCTGCGGCGCAATCCGGACGGGACGCTGGATTTCGTCGGCCGCCGCAAATATCTCATCAAATCCGGTGGCGAGAACATCTACCCCGCCGAGATCGAACAAATTCTGCTGCTGGACCCGCGCATCGCCGATGCCGTGGTCGTGCGCCGCGCCGATGCGCGCTGGGGCGAGGTGCCGGTCGTCTTCGTCGTGCGAACCGATCCCACCCTCACTGCGGACGCGGTGATCGCCACCTGCCGGGGACGCATCGCCAACTACAAACTGCCCAAGGCCGTGCATTTCCTGTCCGAGGCGGATGTTCCGAGAAGCGTCCAGGGCAAGGCCAAGCGGCATGAATTGGAGGCGATGCTGGACCAGGAGGGCGGCGGCTGACGCTGGTGCCATACAATCGTCGTGCGGTATTTGTCTCAATTAGGCGCTGACCCTCTTGCCCCTACCGTGGTTGAGGCTCTTCGCATCCATCTACACGACACCCGCACGCAACAGATCATGCAAATGCAGGATACCCACCGGCCGATCCTGGGAGACGACGAACAGCGAAGTGATGCGCCGCGTGTTCATCATCGTCACCAATTCAGGCGCCAGCGCACCGGGCGTCGCAACCTGCGGCGACGGGTTCATCACCTTGAGCACCGGCTGGTCGACGAAGCCCCCGTTAAAGGCGCGGCGCAAGTCGCCATCCGTCACCACCCCGACCAGTCGCCCCTCCGCATCCACCACCCCACCAATCCCGAATCGGCGCGAGGTCATCGCCACGATCGCCTGCGACAGCATCGCATCCGCCGGGACAAGCGGCAGGTCATCGCCGCCCGACATCAGGTCGCCCGCTCGCAGCAACTGAGCGCCCAGCTTGCCGCCAGGGTGGAACACCCGAAAATCCGCCGCCGAAAACCCCCGCGCCTCCAGCAATCCCATCGCGAAGGCATCGCCAATCGCCAGCTGCATGGTGGTGGAGGTGGTGGGGGCCAGCCCGTTCGGGCAGGCCTCGGTCAGCCGTGGCAAGATCAGCGGGAATTGCGCGGTGCTGCCCAGGGCGCTGTCCGCGCCGGAAGTGATTGCGATCAGCGAAACCCCGAAGCGCCGCGCATAGCTGATGATGCTGGCAAGCTCAGGCGTCTGCCCCGACCAGGACAGCGCCATCACCGCATCCTCTGCGCGGATCATGCCGAGGTCGCCATGGCTGGCCTCCGCGGGGTGCACGAACAGCGCCGCAGTGCCAGTGGAGGCCAGCGTCGCGGCGATCTTGCGGGCCACATGTCCCGACTTGCCCATGCCGGTGACCACGAGCCGCCCGCTGCGCGAGAGGACCATGCGCACGGCGGCGATCAGAGTATCGCCCAGTGGACCCTGCAAGGCGTCGCGCAGCGCTTCGAGACCCTCTGTTTCGAGCTGCACCGTTCGCACAAGGCAGCGCCGCAACCTGGCGTCGTCCACTGCCAAAACCTCGCTCATGCGCCGCTCCCCGCCTGCCGGTAGGTCGCGCGTGCACGCTCCAGCTCCGCTGGGGTATCCACTTCCAGTGGAATGTCGTCCACCACCACGGCATCGACCCGCATCCCATCCTTCAGCGCGCGCATTCGGTGCCACAGCGGCCCGTCCCCCCAAAGGCCCGTTGCCCGCGTGAAATAGAGGCGACCGAAGCGTCGGGGCACCTGCTCATGGCCGATCATTCTGACCACAGACGATGCATGCCGCTTCCCTTCCATACAATCGGTCCGACCAGCGTGCCGGGTGCGGCCGCTTCCGGCTGAAGCGCCTCGAAGATCGCACTGATCGCGCCAGGCGCGATCGACGGCAGATCGCCCTGCTCGTTCACCATGATATCGCACTTCTCCTCCCGGTCCACCGCGCCCGCGCCTCATGGATGCGGTCAAAGCCGGAGGCGTCGTCCCCTGGCATCATGCTCGCCCCACCGCGCACGGCGTTGATGGTCACTACGCTGCCCATCGCAAACGCGTTCGTTTTCAAGGAGCCTTCGCTGCCCTGCAACCTATCCAGATGGCTTCGGATCGACGAGCGTGCGCTTGACAAGCATCCCGACGTCTGCACGCATCCACCCGTAGGCTATGACTCGCATTGTCGTGTGCATGAATGCGATGCCATCTCGCCTCGCCGCGGAGCACGACATACTCTGTCGGGCAGCCTATGAACCAGGTGCCAGTCCTCGACAGAGAATTGAGGATAATATAATTTTGTTTGCAGTGGCAGTTGCTTAAGGTTATTGCTGCGCTGCAATAACGGCTTGCCAGTAGGGGTTGGCTAAGGGTTACGATGCTAGGCGTCAGTGGCGTAGTTGTGGAGGGGCAGATGTTTTGGTGTTCGTCAGGTTCGATCCCCGCGTGCGAGTCCCGTCAGATGAGATCGGTTCGCCTGGCCATTTGCCGTGCGTTGAACAGTGATGAGTAATTCGATGATCGAGTTCGTCGATCGGCATTCCGGCGAACCCCTCGCTTGAGCTCGGCAACGCAGAGCGTGGCAACGACGATCATATATGCCAGCCTGATTCAAAACGGCTTCGCCATCGCGGTGTCGGAAGTCGTTCCGCCAGAGGCCATCACCGCTCGTGCCGACGGGCTGGATATACCACTGACAGTGGGCGATGCGCAGGAGATCGCGGAGGGCTTCCGCTACCTGCTTCGTCTGCAAAGTCCGGTTGGCTTCGGCGACGTGCGGACGGTCGATCTGCAGGTGGGCGACGCGCAAACGCGTGTTGGCCTTCCCCCCGATGGCCTGGTGGGCAACATCGAAGGAATTCGTGCCGGACGAGGGTTCGGATGGGTGCTGGATGTCGAACGTGGGCGCCGCCAACACCGCACGGCCGTAGTGGTCATTGACGGCGAGGTGATCCAGCCGGCGTTCGTGGAGCGGGCCGACATCGAGGCCATCGCACCGGGCGGAACCGGCTCGGCCTTTACGTTCGAGTTTCCGGAATCGGCTCGCGACGGGGAAACCCGTGAAATCGTGCTTCAATCGAACGGCCGAGTCCTGGACACGGTAACTTTTGCCGAACCGATACGGCCGGGCGAAGCCATGACGTTGCGCTTCGATGCGACCGCCGACGAAACGCCTGCCGCCACACTCCGCCTCGGAAGCGGCGCGGCAGTAACCGCCTCACCACCCGAGGTGACCGTTCTGCTCGACGGACTGACTTTGGGCCAGCTGACCCTGCCGCCCATTTCGAAGGATGATGCCCCGGTCGAGGTTACCCTGTCGGTCGATGACACCGCGCTGCGCCTGCTGGCCGCCCTTTGCCCCGGTAGGCCTCTTTCTCTCACTCTTCGCGCCCAGGCGCTGCGGACCGCCAATGCGGAGATCACGGTTCAGCCGGCTGCATCGGTGTCGGCGATCCGGCCCCTGGCGAACCTCGTCGCGGCGGCCGGCGGGCTTCTGGATCTGAATTGCTCCGGCAGCCACGCCCTTCAGCTCCGCCTTGGCAACGAGCAGGTCTCCGTTCTCGCCGCACAGATCTTTCCCGAGAGGCTGGTGAACTGTCCCGTGGAAGTGGTTGCAACGCCGGGTGGGCCGCAATTTGCCTCCATCACGCTCGCAAGCCCCTATGCTCCGGTCCTGATCGTTCTGCGCGATGTGGCGGGCCATATTCTTTGCATCGACGTTCTGCCCTTCCCGTCCCTGTGCCGCGGCGGCCTGCATGGGGCCGAGTTGCGGCTGTTCGCTCAGATGGTGGGAAACCATGGCGACGATACGAGCGCGCTGGCGGAACTCTCCGGCGCGGTTCTGGACGGGCTGCTGCGGCGTCGGCAGGACCCACCGCTCGCCATCGCCGTGATCGGCGAGAGATCCGCGGGAGCCGAGGCGGCGATGCTCTCGGAGGAAGTGCAGGAGTGGCTGCGGACCATCATGCATGCGACGCTCATGTTCTCCGCCACTGGGGAACAGCAGGCATCCGCGGACTTGGTCATCGGCGCGCAAGCCTTGCCCTCCCTATCGGCGCTTTCGACCGCTACCGACCCGGCGGCCCCACTGCGGCAGGCGGCCTTTGCGCTTCAGCCCAGGCCGGGGGATGCGGGTCCGATTTGGCTCGCAAGCGTGCCGGCCTTGGGTGGGTGGTTCGATTCCCTGCAGCCGGCTTCGGTGCGCGGCTGGTATCCATCCCAGCGCCCGGCGCCGATCGATGCCAGGCCGGACTGGGCGGCACCCTGGGGGGTCGCCGCCGTCGAGGTGATGCGCCGGCCCTCACCGAATTTGTTGCGTAGCTTGTTCCCAGCTGGGTTCGAACACACCGCGCAGGCCACGGAAGATCAGTCGAGCCCCCTGGCATCGCCCATCGTCATCGGCATAGGTCTGTTGGAGAACGAGCCGACGCCCCACCTGCTGCTGGAGTCCCTCGCATTTCAGCACGGTGCGTCAACGATGCATTGCATTGTTGCGACTGCCGGCGAGGCACCGACCGGCCTGGCCACGGCCCTGCAAGACGCCTTCCCGGGTCGGCATGAGCTCATCGACTGCCCTGCGGGGGCAACGCGACGGTTGTTGTTGCAGGCGGCGGCTGCGGGCGCGGGCGACAGTGTGCTGGTCATCGCAGCACCGACGGCCATCCTGCACGACCCAACCACGGTTCAGCGGCTTGTCGCCGCGTTGCTGCAGCCGCGCGTGGCAACAGTGGGCTGTGCGCTGGTCACCGGCACCGGGATTAACCTAAGCGCAGCTTGCGAAGGGTTCGAGCTGGTCTCGATGGCGGTGAGCGGACGGCCGCAGTTGCGGTTCCGTCCAGCCAACACCCCCTTGTCACCGATTGGCGCGACCACCGCCGTCATCGCAAACAGCAGCAAATTGATGGCCCTTCGGTCGGGTCTGATTGCACAAAATACCAGTGCGGTGGACGCCGCGCCGGGCGGGGATGCCGCCGATGTGGCCTTCGGGCTACGCGCCATCGTTTTTGGTGGTTTAAACCTCTGTGTGTCCGCGGTCAGCGCCTATGTCGGGACACCGCCTGAGGCCGGTCAGCTGCATATTGAGCCGCAAAGTCGTTTGGCTTCCCTGCAAGTCGGCGCCATCGCGGATGCAGCGCTATCGTGGCAGCAGCTTGGCTGATGCAAGTTTGTGTCGTTGTGCAATCCGCCGCCTTTCTGACTTCGGCAGGCGCCCGTATCCGCTACAAGCGGTTTGCCAATCACCTGCCGCCTGGCGTCACGCTGGAGATCAAGGCGTTGCCGGATCTTTTGGCACAGACCAAATTCCAGGCCGACGCCTATGTATTCGTCAAGGTCTTCAACTCGACAGCGATGATCCTCTTCCATCACTTGCACGCGCTCGGCAAATGGGTCGGGCATGACCTTTTCGACGACTACTTCAGCCAGCATGACGACAGCCGGCTGGTGCATTATCGCAGCTGGCTGGCGGCGACGGCGCCGGTGACAGATTTCGCGATCTGCACCACGCCACAACTTTTGCAGGTGGTAGCAGGGTATTGTCCGCAGGCCCGGCTGGCGATGGTGCCTGATCCTTACGACCCGTTCGATCCCGGCCGGCTGAAGGCCCTCCTGGAGAGAAAGGCGCGCCGTCTGGAAGGGTCCCGCCATCTGCGGGTGGTGTGGTTCGGCATCGGCGACAATCCATTCTTCCCCGTTGGCCTGCAGGACCTGTCGAACCATGCAGGAATGTTGGCGAAGTTCCGCCGCTTTGGTTGGACGGTGGAACTGAAGCTGCTCACGAACCGTCGCGCAATGTCACCAGAAGGGATGGCGTTGATCCGGTCGCTGCCGCTTCCCACGGCCATCGAGGAATGGTCGGAGGCGGCGGAGAGCGCCGCGCTGGAGGAGGGGGATGTCGCTTTCCTGCCGGTGGCGGGGCAGTCCTTCAGCCGCGCGAAGTCGCTGAATCGCGCGATCACCAGCCTGTGCCGCGGATGTCAGGTGCTGAGCGCAGGCTTCCCACTTTACCAAACTCTGGACGAGGTCCTTTATCGCTCGGTTGAGCCCCTGCTGACCGACCTGGCGCAGGGTCGGGCTCGATTGCGGGCGGAGGAGATGCCGCGGCTGATGCGGTTGTTGGGCGATCTGGCCGATCCAGTCGTCTGCGCGAACGATTTTGCACTTGCCGCAACGCCGCCGCGCGACTCCCCGCAGAAAGGTCTGCCGTCGCTATGTGTCGTGCACGGGATGGATTCGACGTCGGAGAACCACAAACTGGCGGGCCGGCTGAAGGCGTTGTCGGTTCGTAGCCCCTTCCATAAAGGCAGGCTGCACTATGGCGTTCGCTTCGATGCAGGCGAAAATGGCTATGATGTTTTCGTCGAGCGCTCGTTGATCGATCGGGTCGATCGGTCGATCGTCTTCGACCGACTCTCCCTAACCCGCATATTGGAAAAAGACTACGCGCGCATCGACGGCGCAGCGCTGGGACTTGAGCCTGCTCTTGCGCGCCATAGCGTCGAGTGCGAGCAGATGGCGGCGAAGGTTGCCGCGTATCCAAAGGTGATCGCCGCCGTGACGAATGCGTGCCGGCGCCTATTTCCGGGGACCGGCGTCGTTGTCAGCGAGAACTCCCATCAGGCGCCGCCGCGTCTTTGCGCGGCGTGAAGGGAACGTCGCCGTGAAGCGCAGCCTTCTCGTTTTCCACATCCATCTTGTGCAGGACTTCGGCACGTTGCGCCCCGTCATTCGGCTTGCCCATCGTGTCGCCACGCGTGACATCATGGTGCTGTGCAGCGCGGAATTCGCCAAGCTTGACGCAAGCGGGCTGTGGCGGGAGGAGCTCAATGCGTTGTGCACGGAGTTGGGCATCGCACCGCACGGTTACGAGACGGTATTCGACGCGATCAGGCTGCTGCAGGGCCGCAGCGGCATGATCATTGCCGGCAGCGAATCGCATCTGCCGAACCATGCGGCGACGCACGCCCTGTTCCGCGGCACGCCACCGGGCTTTCTGCGGGTGGTTCTGCAGCATGGCTTTGAATGCGTTGGTTTGCTGCACAATGCCGCGCACGACGTCGCTGCCGCCGGCCCGGTGCGTTTTGCCGCTGACATCGTCGTCAGCTGGTTCGAGGCATCACGACTAACCGCGGTCGCATCGGCGGAACGCTCCAAACTCTATCTTGCCGGCCCACCAACCCTGCTCGATCGGGGCACCGACCGCATCGTGGCCGAGACCGATCCTTATTGCGGCATGGTTTGCGAAAACCTGCACTCCGTTCGGTTCGAACGCGGTTCGCGGGACGACTTCACCAAGTTCCTGAACGCCCTGGCTCCGAGATTTCTCCATCTCGGAAGCCAATTGCATCTACGGCCACACCCGGCTGGCAATTATACGCAACGACATGGGCTGCCGATCCCGGAACGGGTCTTTCTCAACACCGGGCCTTTCTACCAACTGGCGCTGGAAGCCTTCGGCTTCTGCATCTCGGCCCCTTCCACCGTGCTGTTCGATTTCATGCTGGCCGGTACGCCAGTCGCGGTTTGGCGCGACGCCGAGGGCCGCATCGACACCACGAACTTTGCTGGCCTGGCCGAAGTGGTGACGGTCGAGGATTGCTGGCGCTTCGTGGCTCAGGCGGCCGTGGACCGGCAGGGCGTGCTGGACCGTCAGGCGAAATTCCTCGCCGATCTTGGCATGCCGCCGAATGCCGAGGAGCGCTATGCGCGGCTACTCTCTCTTGGGTGAGGTCGTGCCCCCACCGCAGATTGTTTCGAGCCAGGCCAATCCCGTCCCTCGGGTCGCCATACGCGGAATCACCGATGGCGTGCTGCATGGTTGGGCGATCTACCCAGCGAGACCCGATCTGGCTGTCATCCTGGAAGTTCGCATTGATGGGCGGATGGTTGGGCGCCTGCTCACTACGCCATCGACCGCGTTGCCGAACGAAGGGCATGCGTTCCGTCTGCAGCTGCCGCAGGATTCGGCAAGGCCGGCGTCGCGACTCACGCTGCATCCTTTCTGGGGTGGCGCGCCACTGGCGGAATGCGTTTTTAAGGAAGCGCCCTCTGGCATGTTCGTTTGGCAGCCCGGACAGGCTGCGGTGGCGGTGTCAACCAGCGCAGAAACGCTTCACGTAGAGGGCGGTGTATTGGCCCAGTTCGCTGGGCACCTGATCGGCTGGGCGCGTTATACGGCACAGCCGGAGCTTCCGGTGCTGCTCGACGTGCTGGTCAACGGGGTCATGAAATTGGCGGTCCGAACCGGCGGCGGGCCGCCCGTCGTGGTGCCGGGGATGGGTTTGTCAGGAGACGCCGGCTTCGCCGTTCCGTTGGAGGCGCTGGGGCCGCCAGGTGCGGTAACGATACGGGCCGCGGCCACGGGGGTGGAAATCTGGTTGAAGGATGAGCCAGTTCGGCCAACTCCAGAACATGACGACACGCCGCCCCCAGCGCGGTCAGGGAGTGGATCCGCAGCGCCTGTGTCGGTGGACGAGGTCGCTGCTGCCGTTTCGGCGGCACCAGACCTCGCCCAGCCCACAATCCTCCAGCCGACCGCGGCCGATGCCAAAGCCGAAGTGGCCTATCGCAAGTGGCTCAGGGTCCACGATGCCGCTGCGCCGCCGGCGCTGCAGCGGGCACGGACGCTGATCGAGAGCGGCAACGCCCCGGCTCCGTCCATCAGCGTAATTTTGATCGCGCCTGGCGGAGAAACCACGGCCAGTGCCGACGCCGTTTCCCGCAGCCTTGCGTCGCTGGCCGGGCAGATCCTGGCGGCGCACGAGATCCTGATTCCGGCCAACTGGGAGTTGGCGCTGCCAGGCAATGTCCGCGCCGTCCCGGCCACCACGCTGGATAGCTTGATCGAGGCCAGCGCTGGCGGCCTTGTCGGAATGCTCACCGCTGGCGACACCCTGTCGCCGGTAGCGATGCTCGCCATGGCCCTCCATAGCCGGGAGGCGCCGGCGGATTGTTGGATCTATTCCGACCAGGACGTACTGGGCGAAGATGAAGAGACGCGGCTTCAACCGTATTTCAAGGGGGCGCCCGATCTCACGCTCGGTCTGGCCCAGGACTATCTCTGCCGCTTCGCCGTCATGCCGGCCCAGGCAGCCCGGCGCGCTTCCGGAGGACGGCCAATCAACGATCTTGGCCTCTGCCTGGCGGTCACGCATCACCTGCTGCGGCACGGCCCAACCGCCTTCGCGCATCTACCGCTGATCCTTTATCACCGGGGCCCACGGCACGAGCCGGATGGCTCAGCCGAGCTGATCCTGGCGAATGAGGTAGCCGAGCTGCTAGTGGCCGCTCCGCCGGAAGCGATAACACTGGCCGGGGCCGGCGTGCCGCAGGTTTCGTCGCGCGCTGGGCTGCGCCGCATCCGCTGGCCGCTCCCGGCGCCGCCACCGCTGGTCTCCGTCCTCATCCCGACCCGGGATCGAGTCGACCTGCTGCGCCAGTGCGTGAGCGGTGTGTTGGAAGAAACCGACTATCCAACGGTCGAGGTCATCATCATCGACAATGAAAGTGTGAACCCCGAGACGCTGGCGTATTTCACCGAGGCGCAGCGCGACCCGCGCGTCCGCGTGGTGCCCTACGCCGGAGAGTTCGACTTCGCGCAGATGAACAACAGTGCGGCGGCGATGGCGAATGGTCCGCTGCTGCTGTTACTGAACAATGACATTAAGGTCATCGACGCGGACTGGCTGGTGGAGATGGTGCGACAGGTTCTGCAAGACAGTGTCGGCGCGGTGGGCGCACGGCTGCTCTACGAGGATGGGCGCATTCAGCATGCCGGCATCGCGCTCGGCATCGGGGGCATTGCGTCGCACACCTACAAAGGCAAGCCCGGCGATACGCCAGGACACGGCAACCGATTGCGCGCCGCACACGAGGTCGCCGCCGTCACCGCGGCCTGCATGCTCGTGCGGCGGGAGGCATGGGACACGGTTGGAGGTTTCACGACCGATTTCCCGGTCGCCTACAATGACGTCGATCTTTGCCTGAAATTGCGGAAGGCGGGTTGGCGGATCGTGCTGACGCCGTTCGCCTGCCTGTACCATCTTGAATCCGCCTCCCGCGGCAGCGATAACACCCCGGAGCATCAGGCCCGCTTTGAAGCCGACAAGCTCAGGATGCAGGCTTTCTGGGCGGAAGAATTGATGAGCGACCCTTTCCTGGGTCCAAACTGGTCCCTTTCCAGCACCGATGCACTTCCCGCAACTCCACCCCGGGTGTCACTTCCATGGTGACCCTACGGTGAGATTCGGTGTCGAACGGCGCTCCAAGGTCTTTACAACTTCGACGGGATGGGGTCACCGAACGACCCAGGTGAGGAGATGTCTAGGTGAGTGATCCAAGGATCGAGCTGGTTCGTACACTTTCCCAGCTCGTGAACGCACGAGATACGGCAGCGCGTGCCGCCCTGGTCGATCAGGCGCATCAGGCGGTCGATGGCTTTGTCCGGGAGGCCAAGGACGTTCCGCTGCCCGACGCCACGCTGGTGCGACCGCGGGATGCGAAGCTGCTTGCCGACTTTGGCCAGCGGCTGGAGGCTTTCAGCGATCAGGATCTGCAACGCTTCAATGAACTACTGCCCTGGGCGGCGCTGACCGCCGCGCCGAACGGCCGGATTGTAGGCAATTCCTGGAGCGCGTCGAAACGCGCAACCATGAATGACCTGGTGGACGCGCGAATCGTTGCTTTCAACGACCTGTTGCCGCTCGAGGGCTTGCACGTGCTTGAAGCCGGCTGCTTCGAGGGCATCCACACCATCGCGTGCACACTGCTCGGCGCCAAAGTGACCGGCTTCGACGGACGGATGGAAAATATCTTCAAGACCATGGCGCGGGTTTGGGCCTATCGAATGGCCTGTGACGTGTTGCTGTGGAACGTGGAGAAAGCACCGCCAGACGACCTGCCGGCATTCTGGGACGTGCTGCATCACGTCGGGGTTTTGTACCATCTCAGCAACCCGGTCGAACATCTCAACCTGGTCTTGCCGCGCACCCGGCGAGGGGTCCTGATCGATACCCACGTCGCTCAGGATGATGGGGACGCAAAGGAGCGTCAGGAGATCGACGGGGTAACCTACCGCTTTGGCCGGCGGTCCGAGGCGCATCGCGATGTCAGTCCGTTCGCTGGCCTGGAAGACCATGCAAAGTGGCTGCACCGGGACGACCTTTTGGACTTGCTGAAGCGAAACGGCTTTCAGCGTGTTGAGCTGTTTTCCGACCGCGCGGAGCGCAATGGCCGACGGGTTACCATCTTCGCCTTTCGCTAAGGCTGTGGGCCAGGATGACGCTTATCCTTGTCGCAGACCACAACGGCCGTTATGATTTGGGCGGGGTGGTAGCACCCTGGATGCAGGCCGTCTGAGGTAGGCAGGAGTATTCGATCGCATGTCGAGCCTGAAAATTTATGTCGGTTATGACAGCCGAGAGGATATTGCTTGGCAGGTGTGCCGGCATTCCATGCTGCGTCACGCGCAAGGCGATATATGCGTGCATCCACTGCGCCAGACGACGCTGCGAGAACTGGGGCTGTATAGCCGTGCCGAAGATGCCAAGGCCTCCACGGAGTTCTCGCTGACGCGCTTTCTGACGCCATACTTGGCGGCGACGCCCGGATGGTCGATGTTCATCGATTGCGACGTGCTGTTCACAGGGGACGTCAGTGATATTCTGCTCGGCCTGGACAATAGCAAGGCAGTGTATTGCGTGCAGCACGACTATTCTCCTGCCAACATGATCAAAATGGATGGCAAGGCTCAGCACGTTTACCCGCGAAAAAATTGGTCCTCCATGATGCTTTTTAACGGCTCGCATCCGGATGTGAAAGCGCTGACGCCGGAAGTGGTCAACGCTGCCGAGCCTGCCTTCCTGCACCGTTTCAGCTGGGTACGGCAGGATTCGGATATCGGGGCGGCGGATCTGACCTGGAACTTTCTGGAAGGCGAATACCCCGTGCCCGCCGTACCACCGAAGGCAATCCATTTCACCAATGGCGGGCCTTGGTTCGACCAGTGGGGGAAGGTGGCCTATGGCGATCTGTGGTCGCGGGAACGGAGCATGTATGAGACCGCGTGCCAGGCCACGCGGGCTGCGGAGTGACGCCGCGGGTAGGGCGATAGGCGAGCCCGCTTACTTGACGGCATGCGCGGCATGATCAGCGCTGCCGAGTGATGGCGCGAGGTGCGCCGCCAGGTTCACCATGCGAAAAGACAACGTTGCTGAAGGCGTTGCCGAAGCCGGAGGTGGTCCACCGAACATCCGCCTCGGCATTTGCCATGTCGGCAAAGCGCACTCCGTCGACTACAGTGTTCGTGACCTGCCGCAGCCGATAATTGGTATCGTCCAGCATCATTCCAAAGCTGCTGGGTCTGACCCGGTCAGGATTTACTCCGCTGATGGAGACGCCGATGATGCGGTTGGCATCCGTATTCTGGGCAGAACTATTCGACCCTGCTATGACGACCCCCGCGAGCTGAGGACGCTCAATCCGCGTTCCCATCACGATGTTTCGTGATCCGCCATGCATGATCTTGATGGCCTGCCCCGTCGCCCGCAACACTTGACCGCCAAATACTCGGTTATCGTCCCCGTGAATGTCTAAACCCTCGTTCACATCTTGAATGTCGAGTTGCTCCAGCAGATGGCCGGAACTTGTCTGGGAAATAGTAACGCCGTCGCTTTGATCACCCATCAGCGCTGTCGTGTCGCGGGTGCAGCGAAACCGACTGATCCGTACCCCGGCGACATGCACGCCTCGCGAAGGCCCCGCGAGAAGATCGTCATCCAGGAAGATACCGGTAACCTGCCCGCGGCTTGCGACCCGGTCCATGGTCCAGTCGTGCAACCAGCCCCCACGAATTGTCCCCCCGACGGTGGCGCTGTCCAATTGGATCGCATTGCCTGCGTTGCCGCCCCAGATCTCTGGCTCCCGGATTTCTGGGTTTTCGACACCCCGCAGCACCATGCCCTGCACCCAGCCGTCGCCCGGCAATCCCTGTAGCTCGATGCGGACGCCATCCAGCACGGGCCGAATGAGGCGTTCGCCGTAGAGGACAGCGCCTGCGGTGCTATGCGTCTTGCGCGTCGTGGTAAAGTTAACGCCGCGCGCCAGGAAGCGCGTTGCGGGGTGACCAAGGATGCGGGTTCCGAACCGGGGCAAAAGGAGCCCGATCTCCAAATTATAAGTCCGTCCAGCTGTGCAGCGCACTGCCACACCCAGCCCGGCCGCTTCGTCAAGGGTCGCCTGAATAGCCCTTGCGTCGTCAGCGAAGCCATCCCCCCTTGCCCCCTTATCCTCCGGCCGCAGCCCTTCCAGCGCGACGGACTGAGAGGTGGTTGCAAGCGCTGGAGAGACCAGGAGCGCCCCGAGCAGGCCACGGCGATGCATCGCGTGGCGCGTGGACTGTGTAACTCTTCGCCCACTGCCGTGTGACAAGGTGGTTGGCGCTGGGGTCATACGTCGAGTTCCCTACCAGAATTGCGGGGCTCAGTGGGCTTCGTGTCACCACAACCCTATTCAGCCCCAATGAAGCCGCCGATCATTCGTTGCCTGCACCGGCTCGCGCGGGTCTGGCTTCTACTCCGTCACGCGACTTTTACGCCCGGCGAAATTTGGTAGATACGAGACATCCAGGACGACATTGGAGGCAGCGCCCGTTCCAGTGTCTTTACGGAAAACCGCTTGGGTGGCAGACGCCATCCTCCACATCACCGAATCTACGATCCCTCCCCCTGGCCTGTCTCGCAACGCCTTCCATCCAGCCGCGATGATGTCGCCGATCGGTCGAGCCTCAAAGTCTGCACGGGCATGGGGCGCCAAACCATTTCGATAAGTATTGATGGCCTGCCACACTAAATGGGCCGGATGGCCAGACTGCGGCACAACGTGGGCTTGCACGGCCAGGTACGGATCGAAAAGTTTTCTAAGCCCCATCCGAGTAGCATTGAAGTAGTGGTGTGGATAGCCATGTTCCAACTGAAGAAAAGGAAGGTCAATATAAAGATAGCCACCAGGCTTAAGTACGCGGGAAAGCTCCGCTGCGCTTGCGAATGGATCAGTCACATGCTCAAGAACATCGAAAGAAAGCACCACATCGAACGCTTCATCTTTGAACGGCAATTTCTGCGCAACCGCTAGTATATCAACATTTGGATAAGGCATTATTTCTGTCTGTAGGAGATGAGCGCTCGTGAAGCTACGCAGGCCAGAGCCACAATCCAGAGCCATCCCACCTTTGGACCCGCATTCTTCGATGAACCTCAGCGCGGAAGGGTTGTACGCATGATCCGATGCATTGGGGTTTTCACTGATCTTAAAATCTAAGGTAAAATCCTTTGTAATGAAATTCGCCTTCGACTGTTCGTCTTCAAATTCCGTCGAACATGTTGCACAGACCCAAGCTGCGGCGGTGCGAGACAGGTCAGGCCCCCTACATGCCGGACAACTCAAATTGTCCGCTAGCCATGCCTCTTTGAAACTCATGATCGATCCTTCCGAGGAGCAAGACAGCCCTTTCGACTATGCGTCGAGAGTGGCAGATTGGTACACTTAGCCGTAAACCACTGCGTTGATCTAGCAACCCGCGTTAATTATGAAGGTGGCCAAACCAGGCAAACGATCTGCCGCAGCACGAGCATCTCTAAACGGCCTCATTCACACTTTAGCTGAACAACACACCTAAGGTGTACCGAAGTTCGCTATGAATACTG
>CAXTJY010000001.1:14125-27852 GCA_964244395.1 uncultured Rhodovarius sp. | reverse complement strand
AGGCGGTTTGCAGTTTCTGCGCGGTGCCGAACGGAATCTCGAAACGCTCGGGCCAGGGAAGGGCGCGGTCGAGCGCGTCGTCTCCGGTCGAGCTCAGTCCCGTCGCATGGGTGAGGGTCGCGATCTCGACTCCCTCGTTCCGCAGCGTCTGCAGCAACTGCCAGGTGAGCGGCCGCCCCGCTGACGGCATCTCGGCGGCCCAGGGTCGCTCGGCGCGGCCGCGCCCCGGCACGCCGCGCCCCGGGCAGGTCCGGCGTCCACCCGCCCCGGCCGCCACGCCGCCCGCCGTGGCCGCCATCCCCACGCCCGAACCGGCGCCGCCGGAGCCCACCAGGGGCTCGGCCACCGGGCTGCCTCTGCCCCGCTTCGTCCCCCTGCGGTCCAACAGCGTCAATCTGCGCGTCGGCCCCGACATGCGCTTCCCCGTCGAGTGGCGCTACGAGCGCAACGACCTTCCGGTGCAGATCATCCGGGAGCACGAGCAGTGGCGGCGGATTCGCGACGTGGATGGAACCGAGGGCTGGATTCACCAGTCGAACCTGACACCGCAGCGCCGCACCTTCCTGACCCGTGGCAACCCCACAGGCGAGGTGCAGATGCATCGCCGGCCGGACGCCGAATCGCCGGCCATCGCGCGGCTGCGGCCGGGGGTGATCGGCCGGGTGCGAGCCTGCGAGAGCGGCAGCGAATGGTGCGAAGTCCAGGCTGGGGACAGCCGCGGCTTCGTCCGCCGGGGCGACATCTTCGGTGTGCTGCCGGGCGAGAAGGTGGAATAGGGAATCAGCGATCGCGGGGGACCAGCGCGGCGTCGTGCCTCCCTCCATCGGAACGCGCGATAAGCAATCCGAACCGCCGGTTCAGCACATGCCGGAAGGCCGCCGCCAGCGGGGTCTGCCAGGCGCATGTCCCGGCCAGGCTGGTAAGGCCGACGATCAGGGCGATGATCGCGTAACGAAATCGGATGGCAGGAAGTGGTGCCAGCACAGCCGCCATTTCGCTTCGGGCGACGACGGACCAGCCCAGGCCCGGATGCCCCGCCACCGCCCCGGTCGCGGCCCGCGCGGTCAACCAGGTGCCGTCCGGCTCGGTGGCCGGTGCATCGCCCAGCACCACGCGGCCGGAGGCGTCGACGATCAGGATGTCAGGCGCCGACGCGCCGTCATAGGCTGCCAGCGCGGATTGGCGGGCGCGCGCCGACCACTGCCAGTCGATGTGGATGGCCGCGACACCGTCGGGCCCGCCCGGTGCGCCGGGGATCGGCACGGCGGCATCGACGAAAAGAAGGGGCGCGGTGCCGATGTCGGGCCGGCGCTCGCGCAGCAGGCGCTCCAGCAGCACGGCGGCGTGTATGTCGCCCAGGAACGGCCCACCGACGCCGCCTTGGAAAACGGGGCGGTTCGAGATATCCACCCCCTCCAGCAGGCCGCCCGAGCCCGTGGCGACGACGCCGGACGGGCGGACGATGCCGATCCAGGCATATTCGGGCGAACGGCCCTGCAACGCCTCCAGCACATCGCGCCCGGCCCCGATGCCGCCGCCCGCATCATGCGCGGCGGCGATGAAGGCGGTCGTCTTCGAGAGATCGCGTGCATCGGCCAGCCAGCGGTACAGCCCGTCCTCCAGCCGCGCCGCCAGGGCGTAGGCGGCGTTGCCCAGTCTCTCGCTTTCCTGCGCCACCAGCCGGTCGCGCTCCTGGCCGATGAGAAGGGTGGCGACACCCGCGCAAACGACGAAAGCGCCAGCGGCGGCGGCCAGGCCGCGGAGAAAAAAGGGAAAGGACAGGGATCGGGCCATCGGACATCTCACCAGCGGGATGTCTCAATCTCCGCGAAAATCGTGAAGGATGCGTGAATGCCGGGGCCGCCTTTGCACCGGCGCGCGGAGGTCCGGCCAGGATGTCCGTCAGCCAGGCGGGCCTGCGTACAGGCCCGCCGACGCTGCGCCGTATCCGGTCAGCGTGCGCGGCCTGGGCCGCCGCGGTGGCACCATCCCAACCAGCGCCGCGGCGAGCCGGATGGCCGCCACCGTGCCATCCCCCAGCGGTACCGCCACCTCCGCCTGCAACGCCGCCGCCACCCCCGCCAACGGCCCGCCGGCCAGGATCACCGCCTCGGCGCCGTCCTGCTCCACAGCCTGCCGCACCAGGTCGAGCAACAGGCCCCGCCTCTCCTCGGCCACCCGGCCGGGGTCGCCGGAAAAACCCGGACCCATGCGGAAGCCGGTGCAGCGGCCGCGCAGACCGTGATGATCCAGGCAATCCTCGAACATCGGCTGCAGCGCGGCGGTGAAGCTGACGACCCCGAAACGCCGCCCCAGCATGGCGGCGGCATGGAACGCGGCCTCGCTGATGCCGAGGACGGGGACATCCAGCAGTTCCTTGGCGGCATCGAGCCCCGGATCGCCGAAGCAGGCGATGACGGCGGCATCGTAACGGCCGCGATGCGCGGCGAGCGCCGCCAGGGTGGCCGGTCCGGCGACCAGCCAGTCGGCGCGGCTCACGATCAGCGGAAGGCCGAAGGGGGCGCTGATCGTCTCGCTGGTCACGCCGGGCGGGCAGGCGGCGGCGGCGACCCCAGCGATGCGCGTCGTCACCGCCTCGGTGGTGTTGCTGTTGACGACGAGGATGTGCGGCATGCGTGCAACCTTCGCACCGATGCCGCTTGTTGCCCACGGCGCCCGGGGCGTAGTTTGCGGCATGGCACCAGAGGCGCCCCATCCCGTCAGCCTCCCGGCGACCGCCCCGCGCGCGCAGTCTTCCCGCGTCGCCTGGTCGGGCCGTATCGGCGTGCGCGCCTTCGCCATCATCGCGCTGATGCTGGCAGCGCTGGCCGGTCTGGCGGTGAATGGGCTGCAGGTGCTGGCGCGGCAGAACACCATCATTGAGGAACTGGGCGTGCGCGACCGCGTCGCGATCGACGCCGAGCATAATTTCAGCACGCCCGTGGCGGACTTCTCGGCCGCTTTCTCCGCCGTGATGGCCGGCGCCCTGCCGCCCACAGTCACCGCGCCGCGCATGATGGCCAATTCGGTCGAGATCCGCCGCGCCTACGCCCATCTCGATGCGCTGCTGGGCGACCGGCTGGACCCCGTGCTGATCAGCGGCGCGCGCGACATGGCCGAGCGGCTGGGGCCGCTGGGCGAAAGCGTGCGCGACGCCTTCGCCCGGCGCGACCGCACCGCGTATAACGGTTTGCAGGAGGAGTGGCTGGACATCCTGGTCGCGCTCAACCGTGTCACCGCCTCGGTGCGCGACCTGGTGAAGGCGGATCAGCAGCACAGCCTGGCCCGCGCCCGGGAGTTGGCCGAGGAAGGGCGCAAGACCACGCTGATCGCCGCCGGCCTGGGCCTGGCGGGCGTGCTGCTGACCTGGCTGGTGCTGGTGCAGGCGACGGCCCGGCCGCTGAGCCGGGTGGCGCGCGCCATGGCCGGCCTGTCGCGCGGCGATGCCTCGACGCAGGTGCCGGACACTACCAGGGCCGATCAGGTAGGCGAGATGGCGCGCGCCGTGGAGGTGTTCAAATCCAACCTGCTGGCGACGCGGGCGATGGCCGATCAGGCGCTGGACGGGGCGCGCCGCACCGCGCGCGCCACCTCCGAGGCCAGCCAGGCCATCGGCCAGGTGAGTGAGGGGGCGCTGTCGCAATTGGCCGAGCTGCGTGAGGTGGGTGCCGCGCTCAGCCAGACTACGGCGGCGATCGGCGAGGTCAGCCGCACCACGGCGGCGGCCCAGGTGCAGTCCGAAAGGTCGCGGCTGCTGGTGGCGGACAGCGTGGACAAGGTGCGGGCTCTGACGGAGACGGTGGACGCGGTGGGCGAGGATACCGAGCGGGTGACGCGCATCGCCGGCACCATCGCCAAGATCGCGACCCAGACCAACATCCTGGCGATCAACGCGGCCATCGAGGCGGCGCGCGCCGGTGAGCACGGGCGCGGCCTGAGCGTGGTGGCGGAGGAGGTGCGGGCCCTTGCGGCGAACACGGAGACGCTGGCGCAGGAGATCGCCGATGTGGTGCTTGCCGCCGGGCGGCGCACCCGCGAGGGCGCCGGAGTGGCCGCCGCCGTCGGCGAGAGCATGGACCAGCTGGAGGCGCTGGTGAGCGAAAGTGCCCGCCTGGCCGGCGCCATCGCCGTGGCCATGGAGGAGCAGCAGGCGACGGTGGGCAGCCTGGACGAGCGTATGGTGACATTGACGCGGATCGGGCAGGCCAGCGCCACCGCCGCGGAGGAGCTGACAGTGACGATGATCGATCTGAGCCGCATGGCGTCCGAGGCGCGCGGCGCCACCGAGAATCTGGCGCGCGGGAATGGCTGAGCCGTCCCTGCTGATTGTCGACGACAGCGGCTTCAACCGGCTGCTGCTGAAACGCCGGCTGGCCGAGCTGGGCTATCCGGAGCCGGCGATGGCGGAGGATGGCCGGCAGGGGCTGGACGCCATTGCGGCGCATTCGTTCGACTGCGTGCTGCTGGATCTGGAGATGCCGGTACTGGACGGCATCGGCGTGCTGGAAGCATTGCGCGGCCGGGCCGACGCGCCGCCGGTGATCGTGATCTCGGCGCAGACCGAGATGAGTGGGGTAATTCGCTGCATCGAGCTGGGCGCCGAGGACTACCTGCCGAAAAGCTTCGATCCGCCGCTGCTGAAGGCGCGGCTTTCGGCGGTGCTGGAGAAGAAGGCGCTGCGCGACCTGGCGGCGGAGCGGCTGGCGGCGCTGGAGGCGGAACTGGAGAGCGCCCGTCTGGCGCAGCTTGGCCTGGTGCCGCGCGATGTGGGCGCGCTGGCGCAGGGGCGGGTGACGCTGGCGGCTTACATGGAGCCGGCGCGGCAGGTGGGTGGCGACTTGTATGACGCCCTGCGGCTGGATGCGACGCACATTTTGTTCGGGGTCGCGGACGTCTCGGGCAAGGGCGCGCCAGCGGGGCTGACCATGGCGCGGACGGTGGGGCTGTTGCGCAGCGCGGCCCGCATCAGCATGGCGCGGGGTGAAACCCCCTGCCCGGCGGCGCTGCTGTCGCTGGCGAATGACGACCTGAGCGCCGAGAACCCGGACATGACCTTCGTGACGGCCTGCTTCGGCTGGATCGACACGGATAGCGGGCGGGGGCGGATGGCGCTGGCGGGGCATGATGCGCCGTACATCGTGGGGCCGAAGGGGCTGCGGCTGCCGGAGGGGCTGGCGATCAACCCGGCGCTGGGGGTGATGGAGGGGCTGCCCTACAAGGCGGCGGATTTCGCCCTGGAGCCGGGTGAGACCATGCTGCTGTACACCGATGGGGTGCCGGAGGCGGAGGATGGGACGGGCGATTTCTTCGGCCGGACGCGGTTCGAGGCGGCGGTGCTGAGTGCCAAGGACGCGCCGCCGGCGGAGTTGTTGACGGCGGTGTTGGGGCGGCTGGCGGGGTTCACCAAGGGGGCGATGCCGGCGGATGATGTGACGTTGCTGGGGGTGCGGGTGGGGTAGCTTGACCCGCTCTCCGCTCCCGCCCAACCATCGCCCCGCCATGATCCTCCTCATCGACAACTACGACAGCTTCACCTTCAACCTCTTCCACTTCCTGGGCGACCTGGGTGTGGCGGTCGAAGTGCGCCGCAACGACGCGCTCTCCGTGCAGGATGTCATGGCCATGCGCCCCGACGCCGTCCTCCTTTCCCCCGGCCCCTGCACCCCCAACGAGGCCGGCATCTGCCTCCCCCTCATCGCCGCCGCCACCGAAACTCGCCTGCCCTTGATGGGTGTTTGCCTCGGCCACCAGGCCATTGGGCAGGCCTTTGGCGGCACGGTCCTGCGTGCGCCCGAGCCTGTGCATGGCAAGGTGTGGGACGTGACGCACGAAGGCACCGACATCTTCGCCGGCCTGCCTTCCCCGTTCCGCGCCACGCGCTACCACTCGCTGGTGGTCGAGGCCGCGACCCTGCCGGACTGCCTCATCCCCACGGCCCACACCGCCGACGGGCTCATCATGGGCATGGCGCATCGCGAGCTACCGATCTGGGGCGTGCAGTTCCACCCCGAATCCATCGCCTCCGAACACGGTCACGCCATCCTGGGGAATTTTTGTCGGCTGGCCGGGGCCAAAATCGCGGCATGAACGGCCTGAAGCCTATCCTCGCCCGCCTCGCCGCCGGCGAGACGCTGGCCGAGACCGAGGCCGAGGCCGCCTTCTCCGTCATCATGGCGGGCGAGGCCACGCCGGCCCAGATCGCCGGCCTGCTGATGGCCATGCGCGTCCGCGGCGAGACGGTGGCCGAGATGACCGGCGCCGTCCGCGCCATGCGCGCCCGCATGGTCGCCATCGAGGCGCCGCCGGGCGCGATCGACATCGTCGGCACCGGCGGCGATGCCACCGCCACCGCGCTGGTCGTGGCCGGCTGCGGCGTGCCGGTGGCCAAGCACGGCAACCGCGCGCTGTCCTCCAAATCCGGCGCCGGCGACGTGATCGGCGCCCTCGGTATTCACCTGGAGACGCCCATCGAGCGCCTGCCCGCCGTGCTGGCCGAGGCCGGCATGGTCTTCCTGCTGGCGCCGCGCCACCACGCGGCGCTGCGCCACGCCGGCGGTGCGCGGGTCGAACTGGGCACCCGCACCATCTTCAACCTGCTCGGCCCGCTGGCGAACCCGGCGCGCGTCACCCGCCAGCTCACCGGCGCATTCTCTGCGCAGTGGCTTCGCCCCATGGCCGAGGCCCTGGCCCGGCTGGGCACCCAACGCGCCTGGGTGGTGCACGGCCAGGGGCTGGACGAACTGGCGCTCTCCGGCCCCAGCCGGGTGGTGGCGCTGGAAGATGGTGCGATCCGCGAATTCACCGTCTCGCCCGCCGATGCAGGGCTGCCGGAGCACCCTCACGCCGCCATCCGCGGCGGCGAACCGGCGGAGAACGCGGCCGCTCTGCGCGCGCTGCTCGATGGTGCGCCCGGCGCCTACCGCGACATCGTGCTGCTCAACGCGGCCGCAGCCCTTGTCGTGGCGGGCCGCGCACCCGATCTGCGCTCCGGCGCCACCCTGGCCGCCGCCGCCATTGATGCCGGCGCCGCATACGGGGTATTGCAGCGCCTCCGAAAGGCCACAGCCCCCGCATGAACGCCCCTGCCGTCATCATACCCGCACCGATGCATGACACGCTGGCGCGCATCCTGTCCGACAAGCGCGCCGAGGTCACCGCCGGCATGTCGCAGCAGCCGCTGGCCGAGATGGAGCGTGCCGCTGCCCACGGCCCGCCGACGCGCGACTTCACCGGCGCGCTGTGCAGCGCCGTCTCCTCGGGGCGGACCGGTCTGATCGCCGAGATCAAGCGCCGCTCGCCGTCGGGCGGCGTCATGCGGGAGGAGTTCGACCCCGCCGCGATCGCCCGCGCCTACCAGTCGGCCGGTGCAAAATGCCTGTCCGTGCTGACCGACGAGACCTGGTTCGGAACGACGCGCGATGACCTCAAGGCGGCCCGCGCCGCCTGCTCCCTGCCCGTCCTGCGCAAGGATTTCATGATCGATCCCTGGCAGGTCTTCGAGGCCCGCGCGATGGGCGCGGACTGTATCCTGCTCATCATGGCGGCGCTCGGCGACGAACAGGCGAACGAGCTTGAGGAGCTGGCCCGGAGCATGGACATGGCGGTGCTGGTCGAAGCGCATGACGAGCGCGACCTGGAACGCGCCCTGGGCCTGGATGCCCGGCTGGTCGGTATCAACAACCGCGATCTGCGGACCCTTGCGACCGATATTTCGACCACCGAGCGGCTGGCCCCGCTGGTACCGGCCGACAAGCTGCCGGTGGCGGAATCCGGCCTGCGCAGCGTGGACGATCTGCGCCGCATGGCCGATGCCGGCGCGCGGTGCGTGCTGGTGGGCGAGCACCTGCTGCGCGAACCCGACATCGAGGCGGCGACCCGCGAATTCCTGCATGGTTGAGGCCAGTTCAGGGATGGCGGGGCGGCGCGCCGCGACCTGAATGGCGGGCAGCCCCCTCACCCATTTCGACGCGCAGGGCCGCGCCGCGATGGTCGATGTCTCCGAAAAGAGCGAGACGGCGCGCATCGCCACCGCCCGCGGCCGCGTCACCATGCGGCCTGACACCCTCGCCTTGATCGAGGCCGGCAGCATGGGCAAGGGCGACGTGCTGGGCGTGGCGCGGCTGGCCGGGATCATGGCCGCCAAGCGCACCGCCGATCTCATTCCCCTTTGCCACCCCCTGGCGCTGTCCAAGGTCACCGTCGATCTCACGACCATGGCGCCGGACGCGGTGGAGATCGAGGCGACCGTGAAGCTTGTCGGCCGCACCGGAGTTGAGATGGAGGCGCTGACCGCGGTCGCCGTCGCCGCGCTGACCGTCTACGACATGTGCAAGGCGGTCGATCGCGGCATGCGGATCGCCGACATACGACTGGTGATGAAGGAAGGCGGCAAGTCGGGCCGCTACGAGGGAAGCTGATGCAGAGCGTGGCCGAAGCGCGGTCGCGCATCCTGTCTGCCCTGCGGCCGCTGCCGGCGGAGACGGTGGCACTGGCGGAGGCTGCCGGGCGCGTGCTGGCGCGCGCGGTCGAGGCGCGGCTGACGCAGCCGCCGGCGGCCGTTTCGGCCATGGACGGCTATGCCGTGCGCGCGGCCGATGCCGTGCTGGGGGCACGGCTGGCGGTGGTGGGGGCGGCGCCGGCCGGGCGTCCCTTCGCGGGCAGGGTCGGGCCAGGTCAAGCCGTGCGCATCTTCACCGGCGCTTATGTGCCGGAAGGCGCCGACGGCATCCTGCTGCAGGAGGACGCCTCTGCCGAGGCTGGGGTGGTGGTGGTGAACGAAGCCGTCACGGCGGGTCGTTGGGTGCGCTCGGCGGGGCTGGATTTCTCCGCCGGGGAGACGCTGCTGGAGGCCGGGCAGCGCCTGGGCGCCCGCGACATCGGCTTGGCCGCCGCCGCCAACCACCCGTGGCTCGCCGTGCATCGGCGCCCACGCATCGGTATCCTGGCCACCGGCGACGAGATCGCCCTGCCGGGTGACCCGTTGCCGGCAGGCGGCATCGTCAGCTCCAACGCGCATGCCCTGGCCGCGCTGGTGCGTGCGGCGGGCGCCGAACCGCTGGTGTTGCCCATCGCGCCGGACGACGCGGATGCCATCGCCACCCTGGCCGCCGGCGCGCGCGGCTGCGACATGCTGGTCACCACCGGCGGCGCCAGCGTGGGGGAGCATGATCTGGTGCAGAAGGCGCTGGGGCCGCAGGGCTTTGCGCTGGATTTCTGGAAGATCGCCATGCGGCCGGGCAAGCCGCTGATCTGGGGCAGGCTGGGCGATGTGCCGTTGCTTGGGCTGCCGGGAAATCCGGTATCTGCGCTCGTTTGCGGCGTGGTGTTCCTGCTGCCGGCGCTGGCCGTGCTGGGCGGGCTGCGGGCGGCGGAGTCCATCACCGAGGCGGCGGTTGCGGGGGTCGATCTGCCAGCCAACGATCAGCGCGAGGATTACCTGCGGTCTTCCCTGGTCACTGGGGTGGTGACGCCCTTCGGCCGGCAGGATTCCTCGATGTTGAAAACGTTGGCGCGGGCCGACGCGCTGCTCATCCGCTCATCGCACGCGCCGCCGCTGCCTGCTGGCTCTGCTGTCAGGATCATCAACCTAAGCGCGTTGGGGATATGAGGGGAACAAAAAGGCACAAAGTCCTTTACAGGCTTTGGCAACACTTTTAGAACAGCAGTAGATTCCCGGTTTGTTCGAAAGGGCTGATATGCTCACCCGAAAGCAGCATGAACTTCTGATGTTCATTCATAAACACCTCAACGAGACCGGCTTTTCGCCTTCCTTTGAGGAGATGAAGGATGCCCTGAAGCTGAAGAGCAAGTCAGGCATTCACCGACTCATCACCGCCTTGGAGGAGCGGCACTTCCTTGGCCGCCGCGCCCATCGCGCGCGGGCGCTGGAGGTGCTGCGGCTGCCGGAAGATTTGTCGCCCAAGCGCGCCCGCGCGCCGGAGCCGCCCGCGCCCAGCAATGTCATCACCGCGCAGTTCGGTCGCCCCCCGGTCGCCCCGCCCTCCCACGCCATGGTCGCGCTACCGCTATACGGCCGCATCGCCGCGGGCGTGCCCATCGAGGCGATGCGCGACGTCGGCAACACCGTTGAGGTGTCCGCCGCCATGCTGGGCAGCGGCGAACATTACGCATTGGAGGTGGCTGGCGACTCGATGGTCGAGGCCGGCATCCTGGACGGCGACACCGTGGTCATCAGGCGCGGCGAAACCGCTGAAAACGGCGCCATCGTCGTAGCGCTGGTCGATGAGAACGAGGTGACGCTGAAGCGGCTGTATCGCCGCAACAATACCGTGGCGCTGGAGCCGGCGAACAAGGCCTATGAGACGCGCATCTTCGGGCCGGACCGGGTGCAGGTGCAAGGCAAGCTGGTCGGGCTTTTGCGGATCTATCATTGAGGCTCTGGCTGGCGCTGCTGCTGCTCACATGGCCAGCGGCGGCACAGCCCTTTTCGGGCGCGGAATGGGGGCGCTTTGCCGGCCCCGCCGGCGGAGCGACGCGCATCATCGGCGGCACCGGGCTGGGCTGCATTGCCGGCGCCGTGGCGCTGCCGGCCGAGGGGCCGGGCTGGCTGGCGGTGCGGCAGCAGCGCAACCGGCATTGGGGCTCGCCGGAACTGGTGACCTGGCTGCGCGGCTTCGCTGGCCAGGCTCGTGCGGCCGGGTTTCCGCCGCTGTGGATCGGCGACATGTCGCAGCCGCGCGGCGGACCGATGCCCTTCGGCCATGCCAGCCACCAGACCGGCGTGGATGTGGATGTCTGGCTCGACCTGCGGCCGAACCGCGGTGCGATCGGCGACACCGACCCGCCCTCCCTGGTGCTGCCAGACCAAAGCCTGGTGGACCCCGCGCGCTTCACCCCGGCCCATGCCGCGCTGATCCGCTTGGCCGCCAGCCAACCGGGGGTGGACCGGGTGCTGGTCAACCACGGCATCAAGCGAAGCCTGTGCGGCCAGTATCGCGGGGAGGCCTGGCTGCGCAGGGTCCGGCCCTGGCGCGGGCATGACAGCCACATGCATGTTCGGCTGCGTTGCCCGGCCGGCCAGCCGGAATGCCGCGACATTGCCCCGCCGCCCGGCGGGGACGGCTGCGACGCCAGCCTGGAATGGTGGCTGAGCGAAGAGGCGCGCAACCCGCGCCGTGGGCCACCCGGGCCGCCGCCGGTCATGCCGGCGGCCTGCGGCCCGGTGTTCTCCGCTCGCTGATGCTCGAGGCGGATCTCTACGCGCCGGTGAAAGCCCATCTCGAAGCCTGCGGCTATGCGGTGCGGGGCGAGGTGGGGCATTGCGACATCGTGGCGTGGGATGAGGCGAACCAGGCCTTGGTGGCGGTCGAGCTCAAGCGTGGCTTTGGCCTGCCTGTCCTGTATCAAGCGCTCAGCCGGTTCGCGGCGGCGGATCTGGTCTATGTCGGCGTGGCGGTTCCCGATGGCGCGCGTGCCCGCGCCAACTGGGATGGCCAAGTGCCGGACGCCATCAAGCTGTGCCGGATGCTAGGCATCGGGCTGCTGTCGGTCCGCCATGGCGCCGTCACCGTGCATGCTGACCCTGGCCCCTACGCGCCGCGCAAGTTCGCCGCCCGACGGGGCAGGCTGCTCGGGGAGTTCAAGCGCCGCAGTGGCGACCACAATGTCGGCGGCAGCAGCAGCCGGCCGAGAATGACCGCCTACCGGGAGGACGCGCTGCGCTGCGCCCGGCTATTGCGGGAGGCCGGCGGCACGATGCGTCCCGTCACCTTGCGCGACCAGGCCGGCGTCGCCAAGGCCGCCATGATGCTGCGCCGCGACGTTTATGGCTGGTTCGAGAAGGTCAGCCGCGGCCAGTACGGACTGACTGAGGCAGGCCATGCCGCGCTGGCATTGTATGCGGATGTCGTGGCCACGCAGGCGGCGCTCAGCGCGGCAGGATCGACTGAAGGCTCGTCCGCACCACCGCGGCGAAAGGCCCGGGCGACGCCAGCCCAGCCTCCAGCGCCGGGAAATCCGCGCGGCTTTCCACCCGCAGCACCGGCATCCTGAAGGCTTCGCACCATGTCACCAGGTCGGGGTTTGAGAGGTCGGTGCCGCTGACGGCACCGGGGTGCTGTCGCTCCTGATGGATGCGGATGCTGCCGTAGCTGCCGTTGTCACTCAGCAGCAGTTTGATCGCGGCGCCGCGAGCTTGCGCCACCGCCAGCTCCTGCCCCGTCATCAGCGCCCCGCCATCGCCGACCGCGCAGATCACCTGGCGGCCCGGGAAACGCAGCGCCGCCGCCACCGCGCCCGGCATGCCGCAGCCCATGGCGCCGGACTGGCTGGCGAGCAGGATCTGTCCCGGCTTCCAGGCCACCTTGCGGTAGAAGGGCGCCGCGAAAGTCCCGGCATCGAGCGACACTATCGCATCCGCCACCGCCACCCGCCCGACCAGCGCCGCCACCTCCGCGAAGGAGAGCCCGTCCGGCCAGTCGCGTTGCTCGGCACGACAATCCGCGACATGCAGTGCACGCAGGCGTTCGTTCCAGGCAACGCGACCCGTCGGCGCTGCTGGTGCCGCCGGGAAACCTGCGACAAACGCCGCCGCATCCGCATCCAGCGCGACATCTGGCGAGAAATCCCAGCCCAGCCGAGCGACATCGCGGCACACATGCACTACCCGCTGCCCCGCCGCCGGCCAGGAATAGCCCTGCGTGGTGATGTCATGCAGCCGGGTGCCCAGCGCCAGCACCAGATCGGCCTGCGCGAAGGCCTCACGCTGGACGTCCGGGTTCCGCAGCCCCATATCGCCGGCATAGAGCGGGTGGTCATTGGGAAACAGCGATTGCCGGCGGAAGCTCACCGCCACCGGCACGGACCATTCCTCTGCGAAGCGGCGCAACACCGCCTGACGGCCGCCCGACGCATCCTCGAAGCCATGCCCGGCCAACAGGATGGGCCGCTCTGCCGCGGCCAGCAGCGCCGCGACCGGGGCCGGATCGGCCAGGCTGGCGCCCGGCGCCAAGTATCCCGGCGCTTCGCCGGCGCATTCCATCGCCAGCACATCCTCCGGCAGGCTCAGCACGACGGGCCCGGGCACACCTTGCGTCGCCATGGCCCAGGCCCGGGCAATCAGCCGCGGCACGTCGTGCGGCGTGCGCGCCTCGCCCACCCATTTGGCGACGTCGCCGAACATTCGGGCGTAGTCGATTTCCTGAAACGCGCGCCGACGCAGATCCCGCGCCTCGACCTGACCGATCAGCAGGATCAGCGGGACGCAATCCTGCTCTGCGGCGTGCAGGGCGATGGCGGCGTTGCTGGCCCCCGGCCCGCGGCTGACCAGCACCACGCCCGGCCGGCCGCTCAGCTTGGCGTCGGCCAGGGCGGCAAAGCCCGCGCCCCCTTCATGCCGCGCCACCACCAAGTCGATGCCTGAGCGCTGATCCGGATGCAGCGCGTGCAGCAGGGCGATGTAGCTTTCGCCCGGCACGCACCAGGCGCGGTCCACGCCCCTGGCGGTGAGGAACTGGACAAGGCGGGCTGCGGCGGTGGGCATGCCGCAAACTGCGATGAAACGGCCCGGGGTGGAACCGGGCCCGCCCATGAAAAAGCCCCGGGCAGAACCCCTTGAGGGTTCCGCCCGGGGCGGTGCAGCGCGCCGGGATGGGGAAATGCAGCGCGCCGGTCTCGGGCTCGGCGGCCTGTCAGGACGGCCGGGTCAACGGGCCGTCGGATGGTTGGCCGCGGGCGGAGCCTGGCGTGGCCGCCCTGCCCTCCTGCCG
>CAXTJY010000001.1:2046-14115 GCA_964244395.1 uncultured Rhodovarius sp. | reverse complement strand
CCAGAGCAGTCCTTCCTCCGCCCTCATCAACGAGGCGCTGGACAAACCCGTCGCGCTGGACGTGAACGACGTCCTGCCGGCCGCCATGCGGGTGGCGATAGACGCAGTCGAACATCTCGGCGCGGGCGGGGCGGGGCTGGCAGTCCATGCCCTCCTGCCGTAACTGGCGCAGCAATTCGGCCGCTTCTTCGTCCGCCGCGTCGATGGGCGAGTAGACCGCCCAGGGGCTCTGTCGCCCCCAGGCATAGGCGAAGACGCTGACGCCCAGGAACAGGATGGCCAGGGCGGTGAGCATGAGCCGGAGCGTCTGCAACGGGCCGGTCTGCGGGTCGGAGGGCATGGTTTGCTTCCTCAGGATCCTCACCTTCCCGCTCACAGGGCGGCCAAGGCAGCGTAGGTCGCCTGCGGCGTCGGTGCCTGCATCACACTCAGCGATGGTGTGATGCCGGTGACGAAGCGACCGTCGGTATTCACCCGCGTCGCCAGGCGCGCCACGCGCTGGAAGGACAGCGGCCGGTTGAACACGCAGGCATAGCTGCCGGGGTTGCGCATGTCGGCCTGGCATTCGAAGCCGCCGCGGGCCAGGTGGTTCAGCAGGCTGCCGGCATCGCTGCCGACGGGGTGGAGCAAGTTCAGCTCCTGCGCCAGCCGGCTTTCCGAATTGTACAGGCCCGACGACATGAAGCGCCGTGCCTCGTTCTGCGGCCGCACCTGCTCCGGCCCGCCGGCGATGGTGGCGTAGCTGGCCAGGCCCGAGAACATCAGCGCCAGCACGAAGGTGGCGTTCCGGAAAGTCCTCATCGCCTCGTAAGTGATCTTCATGGTCGTTCCCCATCCATGCGTGATTGCGATGGGGATGTTCTAGATCACGGGCTTGTCAGGGTGGTGTTGAGTGGTGTTGAGCGTGGTCGCGCCGCCGCGCGCTTTGTCGCGATTGTCGTGCGCCGGTCGCGGCGCCTGTCTCTACTGCGCGTTGCGCACGGTGATGGACGTGGCGATGCCGGCCAGCACGCCGTTCTGCGCCCGCAGCACTGCCTGCATGGTGGTGAGCCGCCGCTCGCGGTCCGGCACGCGCACCGTGCAGGTCCAGTCGCCGGAGCTGCCGCCGGGGGCGGCGCAGGAGAAGCCGATGGCGGTCAGCCGCTGCACGGCGGGGCCGGGATCGGCGCCGGTCGGCGCCCACTGCGCGATGTCGCGCGCCAGGGCGGCGGCACCGGCCCGCTCGCCCTGGCGCAGGTATTCCTCGATCGGCGAACGCGTCTTGTTGGCGCCCACCAGCCAGGAGACGATGCCCACCACGACCGCCAGGATGATGCCGAGCAGGATGGCGCGGCGCATGGTGCCCGGCTGCATCGCCACGTTGCCCCGGCCCGTGGCGGGGCGACGCGGCGACAGGGGCTCGCTCATGCCGCCAACCGGGGGTTTCGGATGAAGCGGCCGGGGGCGGCGCCGGTCAGCCCGGCCTCGCCCAGCGTCTGCTCGCCATTGGTCCAAACCTTGTGGATGCCGAGCGAGGTGAGCGTCGGGTTGGCGTAGGTCGCGCGGTCGGCCACGGTGGCGGGGTCAAACAGCACGAGGTCGGCGAAATTGCCCGGCCGGATGGTGCCCCGGCCGGGCAGGCCGAACACCGCCGCGGTTCGCCCCGTCATCTTGTGGATGGCGGTCTCCAGGCTGAACAGCCCGACCTCGCGCACGTAGTGGCCGAGGACACGCGGAAAAGTGCCCCACAGGCGGGGGTGCGGCACCGCGTCGTGCGGGATGCCGTCGCTGCCGATCATGCTGCGCGGATGGGCCATGATGCGGCGGACGTCGGCCTCGTCCATCTGGAAATAGATGGCGCCGGCGGGCAGCAGTTTCTCCGCCGCCGCCCTCCGCGTCATGCCCCACTCGCGGGCGACGTCGTCCAGGTCGCGCCCGGCATGCTCGGGGTGCGGGATGGACCATGTGATCTGCACCGGCACGTCCTGCCGCAGCCGTTCCGGCATCATAACCGTCGAGCCCGCGGGATAGGGATAGACGTCGAAGGCGACGGGCTGGTCCTGGCCAAGGCTGTCGATCAGCGCCAGCGTCTCGCGCGAGCGGCCGAAGTTCTCCGGCATGGCGCATTTGTGGTGGCTGATGATGACTTCGGTGGGGCGGTCGCCGGTGCCGGTTTCCCGGCCGATGCGCAGCGTCTCGCGGATGGAGGTCAGCACTTCGTCCGCCTCGTCGCGCATGTGGGTCATGTAGATGCCGCCATGCGCCCGCAGCGCCTCGCCCACCGCGATCACCTCATCGGTCGGCGCCTGAGCGTTGGGGGCGTAGAACAGGCCGGTGGTGAAGCCGGCGGCGCCGTCCTGCAGGGCCTCCGCCAGGCGGGACTGCATGTGGCCGATCTCGCGGTCGTTGGCGGCGCGATAGACGTCGCCGCCCATCGCCTCGACCCGCAGCGACATGTGGCCGCAGAACGCGACGGTATTGACGCTGGTCGGCCGCTTCGTCAGCGCCTTGGCGTATTCGGCGAAGCTGCCGATGGTGAACCAGCTCTCATCGCCCATCAGGTCCAGCGGCGGCGGCGGGCGGCGGTCCATCTTCAAGGGCGCCAGCGACACGCCGCAATTGCCCACGACAACGGTGGTGACGCCCTGGCTGACCTTGCAGTGCTGGCATTCCGGCCCGCACAACACGGCGCGATCGTCATGCGTGTGGGCGTCGATGAAGCCCGGCGCCAAAGCGAGGCCGGTGGCGATGACCTCCTCCTGCCCGGATGCGGAGGCGAGGTCGCCCACTGCCATGATGCGGTCGCCGCTGACGGCGACATCGCCCTGGAAGCGCGGCGCGCCGGTGCCGTCCAGGATGGTGGCGTCGCGGATGATGAGGTCGCAGCGAAAGGCCATGGGAATCTCTCCAGCGGCGGCAGAATGGTCGCACACGGCTTGCGGCGCCAGTGCTTCGGGCGCGCGCGATGACATCATGCCCGTCCAACCAGTCGAAACGCTTTCGGATGCGCCGCCGCACTACGCCAGCGGCGTCCGCTACGCCGCTCCGGCGTGGGTCCGCCGCGCTGCCGCGCCTGGCTGAATCAGGCCGTCCATCCCAGGGCGCGGTCCAGGATGGCGTGGGGGTCGGGCGCCGTCGTGCCGCGCCAGGCGATGTGGTGATCTGGGCGGACGAGCAGCAGGCCGTCGCCATTCCATGGCAGGCTTGCCATCGGCAGGCCGCGTTGGACCGCGGCTTCGATCAGCCCGGCATCCGGCGGGCCAGCATGCAACAGGGTAAACCAGGGGTCGAGGCACGGGATCAACGGCGCCGCTCCGGCGCTGGGAAGTCGAGCCCCTGGGGCCGTGCTGGGGGTGTAGGTCAGCGGGTCATCGGACGGCCGTTCGTCACTGACCGCCACGATCGGGCTGCCGGCGTAATGGTAGCCGAGTTCGATCCCCCAGCTTTCGTTCTCGGCATTGCCCAAAGCGGCGATCCCCGCAGCCGGATCGGGCTCGCTGGCGTAGAGCGCGCCGATGCGCCGGCGGATGTCCGCGTGGCGGGCGGACGCCTCGCGGTTGCGGCGGCCCACGGGCAGGCGCTCCGCCTCATAGGACGGCAGCAACTCCGTCCCGCCCAGCCCCCGGACCGTCGCAGCCAGCTTCCAGGCCAGGTCGAACGCATCGCCGATGCCGGTGTTCATGCCATAGCCCCCGGTCGGGATGTATTGGTGCGCGGCATCACCGGCCAGCCAGATGCGGCCCCGGCCATAGGACCTCGCCACCAGCAAATGCGGCGTCCAGGCGTTGGCGACGAGGATCTCGGCGTTGATCTCGGCGCCCAGGAAGCCACGCAGCAGGGCACGAGGGTCGGTCTCGTCCGGTGCCTCACCCTCCGGCCAGCGGGTCTGCAGCGTCCAGATATCAAGGTCGTTCTGTGCGATCAGCGTGCCGTATTGGGATTGGTAGTGCCAGGCGATGCCGAAGCATTGCAGCAGAGCACGCTCGTCGCTGCGGAAATGCGTCATGAATCGGCGCATCACAGCAGCCTCGCCTTCCAGCCCAATGTCCAGTGCAGCGCGCACGCGCGAGCCGCCGCCATCGCAGCCCGCCAGGTAGGCGGCGCGCAGCGTCTCGCCGGTGGATAGGGTGGCGGTAACGCCCGCCGCATCCTGCGAGCAATCCTCCAGCCCCACGCCCCAGCGCGATTCGATCAGCGGATGGGCGCGGACGTGGCGAGCCAGTACCGGTTCGATCTCGACCTGGCTGACCCGCATCGGCGGTTCGCCCGCCAGACTACCCGTTGTGTCGGCGGCGATGCGGGCGCGCCATTCGGTGACGCTGGAGTAGCGAAAGCGATGCAGCTCCCGCCCCGCCATCGAGGTCACCCAGGAGACGTCGAAATTGTTGTCCTCGGGCACCGCCACGGCACGCAGATCGGCCGCGACGCCCAGGGCGGCGAAGATCTCCATGCTGCGGCCGTTGGTGATGTCCATCTTCGGGTGGCGTGTGGTGCTGGGGTTGCGCTCGACCAGCAGGCAGCGGGTGCCCAGCCGTGCCAGGGCCAGCGCCAGCGTCATGCCCACCGGGCCACCGCCTGCGATGAGGACGGGGATCATTGAAAGGCGCTGCCGGCGGAGCGGACCACATCACCCCAGCGCTCCCGTTCCGCGACGACGAAGTCGGCCAGCGCCTCGGGCGAACCGGGAACGGCCATGCTGCCGAATTGGGCAAGGCGGGCGCGGAAGGCATCGGCGCCCAGCGTGGCGACCAGCACCTCGTTCAGCCGGGCGATGACAGGCGCGGGCGTACCGGCTGGCGCGAAGAGCGCCAACCAGGAACTGGCCCGAACGCCGGGGAATCCTGCTTCCGCCATGGTCGGCACCTCCGGCAGGGTCGGGTCGCGCTCGGCAGTGGTCACCGCCAGCGCGCGGACGGTACCGGCGACATGCTGCGGCCGGACGATGACCGCGACCTCGAAGCTGGCCTGGACCTCGCCATTCACCACCGCGGCCAGGGCCGTGGCACTGCCGGAATAGGGCACCGCCTGCCCGACCAGGCCGGTCTGCCGGGCGAACATCTCGTGCAGCAGATGCGGCAGGGTGGCGACGCCGCCGTTGGAGACGCTGACGCCGCCGATGCGGCTGCGGGCATAGGCCAGCAGCCCGGCCACGTCGCGCGCCGGCACGGAAGGGTGCACCAGCAGCACCATGGGCGCCTGGCTGATCAGGCCGATAGGCGCGAAGCCGCGCTCGGCATCATAGGCCACCCGGCGGATCGCCGGGATCAACACCTGGGTGGAGACGATGCCGATGAACAGCGTGTGGCCGTCAGGGACGGCGCGTGCCGCCGCCTCCGCGGCCAGGGTGCCGCCGGCGCCGGGGCGGTTCTCCACCAGGACGCGCTGGCCCAACCGCTCGGCGAAGCTCTCGGCGAGGAGACGACCGACGACATCGCCGCCGCCGCCCGGCGGCGCGGTGACGAGGATGCGCAACGGGCGCTCCGGATAGGATTGCGCCGCCGCGAGGCCGGGGGCCGCGAGCAGCAGATGTCGTCTGAACATGGTCGTTTCTCCCGAGCCGAAGCATCCGCCGATCACCGTGACAGAACAACCACCCCTTCTACGGCTGCTGCGGCTGGCCCGATTGGTGATGACGTAGTGCGTGCCCTTCAGCACCTCCACCAGCAAAGCCGAGAGGCGGTTTTTTGCCTCATAGACGGGGAGCTCGATGGGGTGACGGCATTCATAGCTATTTAGTTAGCGTAATCAGTCAGCGCCTCCAGCTGCTGGACGTGTGGCTAGCTTCGCCCCAGCATCGCCTTTAAACGGAGGAACCGAACCCATGATCACCCGCCGCACAGCGCTTGGCGCCGCCGCCCTGCCTTTTGCCGCCCGCGCACAGGGTGCCCCCATCCGCATCGGTGTCCTCGCTGATTTCTCCGGCCCCTATCGCTCCACCTCCGGCCCCACCTCCCTGGCCTGCGCCGAGCAGGCCGCCGTCGACAGCGGCCTGCGGGAGCGTGGTTTCCGCATCGAAGTGCTGCAGGGCGACCACCAGAACCGTCCCGACGCGGCGCTGGCCCTGGCGCGGCGCTGGATCGACCAGGATGGGGTGGACATGATCTGCGAGGTCAACAACTCCGCGGTCGCCCTGGCCGTCGCCAATTTGGTGAAGGAGAAGGACCGCATCCAGCTCAACTCCGGCGCCGCATCGTCGGCGCTCAGCGGCGCGCAATGCTCCTCGCACACCATTCACTGGACTTACGACACCTGGATGTTCGCCAACGTGGTCGGCGGCGCCAGCGTGCGGGCCGGGGGCGACAGCTGGTACTTCATCACCGCCGACTACGCTTTCGGCCACCAGTTGGAGCGCGATACCGGCGGCTTCGTGACGCGCGCCGGCGGCCGCATGCTGGGCCAGGCGCGCTTCCCCTTCCCTGGCACCACGGACTTCTCCTCCTACCTGCTCGCTGCCCAGGCCAGCCGCGCCAAGGTGGTGGGGCTGGCGATGGCGGCAGGCGACATGGTGAATTGCGTGAAGCAGGCGCATGAATTCGGCCTGACCAGGCGTGGCCAGAAGCTCGCCGGCATGGTGATGTTCGTGCAGGACATCCGCGGCATTGGCCTGGAAGCGGCGCAGGGCATGCTGATGAGCGAAGTGTACTATCACGACCTCAACGACCGCACGCGAAGCCTGGCGCGGAAAATCCTGGCCCGCACGCCGGACAACATGCCGAGCCAGGAACACGCCGGCACCTACTCCTGCGTGGTTCACTACCTGAAGGCGGTGGCGGATATGGGCCAGGCCGGCGCCAAGGCCAGCGGCGGCGAGGTGATTTCCCGGATGAAGGCCATGCCGACGGATGACGACGCATTCGGCCCCGGTCGCATCCGGGCGGACCACCGGAAGATTCACCCATCCTACCTGTTCGAGGTGAAGTCGCCGGCGGAATCGCGCGGGCCTTGGGATTTCTATAACCTGAAATCCACCGTGCCGGCGGAGGACGCTTTCCGGCCGATCGCGGAGGGCGGCTGCCCGCTTGTATAAGCGCTGATCAGGCGATTTCTGGCTGGCTGAGCCGCACGCAATTGCGGCCACCCGCCTTGGCGGCGTAGAGCGCGGCGTCGGCCGTGGCCAGCAGCGCTTCGAGACCGCTATCGCTTTGGCGCTGCTCGGCCACGCCGAAGCTGGCCGTCACCCGCAGCGTCAGCTTGGCGCCGTTGCGCGCCTTGACCAGGACATCCAGCACCTCCAGGGCGCCGCGCAGCCGTTCCGCCACGGCCGTCGCCGCCGCGGCGTCGCGCCCAGGGAGCAGCAAGGCGAATTCCTCGCCGCCCAGCCGACCCACCAGATCCACCTCGTCGCGGGTCAGCAGGCGCAGCAGGCCGGCCACCGCTGTCAACGCGGTGTCGCCGGCGCCGTGGCCGTAGATGTCGTTGATCGACTTGAAATGGTCGATATCCACCATGATCGCCGAGAGGCCGCGGTGGCCCTGCTGCGCCCGGCGGCACTCCGCCTCACCCAGTTCGAAGAAGCGGCGGCGGTTCAACAGGCCGGTCAGGTGGTCCTGGCACAGCGCATGGCGCAGTGCCTGCGCCGCCTCGCGCCGCTCCGTCGTGTCACGCACCACGGCCAGGAAGGCCGAGGGCGCGCTGCCGTCCTCCGCCGCCCGCATGGCGGAGATGACGGAGGTGCCCCAGAAGCGGCTACCATCGGGGCCCGCCATCCAGCCCTCCACCACCTGCCAGCCCTCATGCCGGACATGCGGCAGCCGGCGCGCCAACATGGCGGGCTCGCCCGCGGCGCACAGGAGCGCGTCGCCATCCATGCCTATGGCGTCCCGCGCCTCCCTGCCGAAAAGCCGGCGGGCTGCGTTGTTCCAGTCATTCACCCGACCATCCGAATCCAGGCCGAAGAAGGCATAGTCATCCGCGCCGTCGGCCAGCGCACTGAACCACGCCTCGACCTCGCCCAGCCGGCGCTGCTGCGCCACCTGCTCACTGACATCGGCCAGCACCGCCATGTGCCGGTCGCGCGTCAGCCGCAACAGGGTCAGCGTCAGGACCAGCGGGGTGCTTTCTCCTGCCCGCATCCGGCCTCCCGCTCGGGGCAGGCCCGAAGCCGGGCGCTGGCCGACATGGATGTGCATCCCGTCCATGATCAGCCCGCTGGCCTCGCGAAAGCTTTCCAGCCGGTTGCGCAGATCGGGCGCGAAGGGGGCCAGAGCGTCGAGCAGGTTGCCGAGCCCGGTGCCGCGCGCATCCGCCGCCATCACCGGCAGGAGAAGCCGGGCGCAGGCCGGGTTCATCATCAGCACCGCGCCGTCGCGGTCGAACTCCACCAGCCCGTGCGGGCAGACATAGACGAATTCGAGCAGCGCTTCGTGCTCGTCCATTTCCGCGTCACGCGGGAGCGCCGCCACGGCGTCCATCAACGCGCCGCCTGCCGCTCGACGAGCAGGAATGCATGCGCGGCGCCGGGCCGTTGCAGCAGGCGCAGGCGCACCGGGGTGGGCCGCATCCGCAGGGTCAGCGTGTACGGCAGCGTGGCGTCGAGCTCCGCCTCATCCGCGAAGCGCTGCGCGACCAGGTAGTTGTTCATGCAGGGCGCCACTTCGTCGAACAGCGACCGGGCCATCACCCGCTCAGGCCGCAGCCCCGCGGCGCGGGATTCGTAGGCGTTGTAGATCTCAACCTTGCCGCGCCCGTCGATGCCGATGATGCCGAAGGGCGCCGAATCCATGGCGTGGGCAGAGGCCGCCTCCAGCCATGCCAGAATATCGGGGTCTTCAAAGCCGGGGCTGAGTTCAAGCACGGCATCGGATTCGCTCATCGGCCCGCTCCACTGGATCGCGGGCAGGATGGGCCGGAAAAGTTACCCCTTCCTCAGCGGGGCGCGGGTGGGATCAGCGGCAGTGCGGCCTCGTTCGACACCAGCTCCTCCCGCCGCGGCAGGTCAGCCAGCGACTTCAGCCCGAACTGTTCCAGGAAGCGCGGCGTTGTTCCCCACAACGAGGGCCGGCCAGGGGCCTCTTTCTTGCCGCGCGTCGTGATCAGGCTCAGCTCCAGCAGCGCGTCGATGGTGGCCTGCGCCACGGTGGCGCCCCTGATTTCCTCGATCTCCGGCCGCGTCACCGGCTGGTGGTAGGCTATGATGGCCAGCGTCTCCATGGTCACGCGGGGCAGCCGGCGCGGCACCTCCACGACGCGGGTGATCGCCGGCGCCAGCTCCAGCGCGGTGCGGAAAACGAAGCCGCCGGCGATCTCCACCAGCTCCACCGGGCGCCCCGCCGTGCGGGCCTGCAAGGCGGTCAGCACGGAAGGTGCGTGGCAGCCCATGGGCAAGGCCATCTGCAGGCGCTCGGCCTTCACCGGCCGGTCAGTGGCGAAGATCAGCGCTTCGGCGATGCGCAGCGCGTGTTCGAAATCGGCTTCGTCGGCCACCAGCGGGGCGCCCATCAGGTCAAGCGGCATGTCCATGGCGCACCTCCTGCGTGAGGCGGATCAGCAACGGCCCGAAGGGCTTGTCCTGCCGGATGTCGAGCCCGCCGCCGCGGGCCTCTTCCAGCGCGGCGATCAGGCCCGAAGCCAGGGCGGCCCGGCGCTCCAGGGGCGAGGCCAGGCCCGGGGGCAAAAACCCTTGCAGCACGGTCCAGCCCGGCGCGCGGCCGAGCAACGCCCGCAGCCGGGCCAGCGCTTCGGCCACCGAATAAAGCTTTCGCGGCTTCGGCGCGTAGGGCGCGGCGGCGGTGGCGCGGCGCCGTGCCGTGGCATAGGCGCGCAGCAGTGCCGGCAGATCGGCCACGATGCCCGAGCGATCCTCCAGGCGAAGAACTTCCGGCGCGCCGCGGCCGAAGCTTTCGCGCCCCAACTGGATCTGGCCGCCGAGCCAGAAGGCGGCCTGGCGCATGCGGTCCAGCTCGGCCAGGCGCTCGGTCAGCCGCCCGGCCAGGGTCTCGGCATCCCCCTCCGGCTCGACCTCGTCCGGCAACAGCAGTCGGGATTTCAGCCAGGTCAGCCAGGCCGCCATGACGAGCCAGTCCGCCGCCAGTTCCAGCCGGACATCCTGGGCTTCCAAAACCGCCACGTACTGATCGACCAGCGCCACAATGCTGATGCGTCGGATGTCCACCTTCTGCGCCCGGGCGAGGTCGAGCAGCAGGTCCAAAGGCCCCTCGAAACCGTCCAAGGCCAGGTTCATGGGGGGTGCCCCGCCGCGCGCAGCAGCAGCACGAAGGCCAGCCCCACAACCTCCCGCGATACCCAGGCCATGACGTCGAGTTCCGGGGAAAGCCGCGGCAGCACCATGATCAAGCCGATCACGATGATGAGGCCGAACCGCTCCAGCCCGGCATAGCGGATGGCCAACCCATAGGGCAGCAGCGCGGTGACGATTCGGCCGCCATCCAGCGGCGGAATGGGCAGCAGGTTGAAGGCGGCCAGCACCAGGTTCACCACCATGAAGAGCGCCACCGAACGGTACAGCAGCTGCACCGATTCGGCCTCCAGCAGCCCGCCCAGATGGGCCACCAGCGCTGCCACGAAGGCCAGGAGAACGTTCATCGCCGGCCCCGCCGCGGCCACCCACAGCATGCCCCAGCGCGGATTGCGCAGCCGCATCACATTCACCGGCACCGGCTTGGCCCAGCCGAACATCGCCTCCACCCGGCCGATGGTGAGCAGCTGGGTCACCAGAAGAAAGCCAGGGATGAGCAGGGTGCCCACCGGATCGACATGGCGGAGCGGATTCAGCGATACGCGGCCCTGCTCCCGCGCCGTCGGGTCGCCCAGCGCTTCGGCGGCGTAGCCATGCGCCGCCTCGTGCAGGGTGATGGCGATGATGGAGGCGATGACCGCCGCCAGGATCTCGGTGATCACGCGGCGACGAGCGCCGCGTCGCGCAGCGCCATCAGCGAGGCCGGATCCAGCTCCTCGCGATGCGCGTTGGTGACGATGCGGGCTTCCGCAAGGCGACGCATGGCGGCGTGACTCAGCACCGGGCAAGCCGCCAGCAGCGCCGCCGTCTCGTCTATCTGGCCGGTGCAGTGCAGCACCGCGTCGCAGCCGGCGGAGATGGACGCTTGCGCCAGGATGGCGGGACGGCCCTGCAACGCCTTCATCGCCAGGTCGTCCGACACCAGGAAGCCGTCGAAGCCGATGGCGCCGCGGATGACGCGCGAGATGACCTTGGACGAGACCGTCGCCGGCATCAGGCTGTCCACCGCCTCGTACACGATATGCGCCGTCATCGCCCAGGCGCCGAGGCCGGCCAGGGCGGCGAAGGGCAGGCAATCCTGCGCCAGCTGCTCGCGGCTGGCGCTGACGCGGGGCAACTCCAGATGGCTATCGCATAAGGCCCGTCCATGGCCGGGGATATGCTTGATGACGGGCACGCAGCCGGCAGCCTGCAAGCCACGAATGGTCTCACGGCCTAACCGGGTAACCTCCGCGGGGTCAGCGGAAAAGGCGCGGTCGCCGATGATGCCATGCGCTTCCGGCAGCCGCAGATCGAGTACCGGCGCGCAGACGACGTCGAAGCCCATGGCGCGGCATTCCAGGCCGATCAGCGCGGCATTGGCGTAGGCGGCGGCAGCGGGCTGGCCCTCGAACTCCGCCGCCGGCGGGAAGGCAGGCCAGTCCGGCCCGCGCAGCCGGGCGACGCGGCCTCCCTCCTGGTCGATCAGGATGGGCGCATCCTCGCCCAGCGCGTCGCGGATGGCGGCGGTCAGTGTGCGCAATTGCGCCGGCCGGCCGATGTTGCGGGCGAACAGGATGACGCCCAGCGGCGGCGTGTCCCGCAACATTGTGGCCTCGGCGGCGCCCAGGTGGGTGCCGGCCAGGCCGACGATGGCGGCGCGCTGCTGCTTCATGGCCACGCCATCACACCGGGTTGCAGGCAACGCTCTTGCCACGCAGCTGCTCGCACAGGGCGCGGGCCGCGGCGGCGTCGGCCAGGCCGCCGACGCGCAGGCGCCACAGAGGCTCGCGCCCCTCGCGGTCGAGCCGGGTGATGCGCGGCGTCATGCCGGCCAGCTCGGGCGCGCGGCGGCGCAGGCGTTCCCATTCGGCCTGCGCGGCGGCTTCGGTCGCAGCGGCGCTGAGCTGCACGGC
>CAXTJY010000001.1:0-2036 GCA_964244395.1 uncultured Rhodovarius sp. | reverse complement strand
CTTCGAAGAGGTGCTGCACGGCGGCGCGGCCGGGAGCGCGCTGCACGGGCGGCTCGGCCTGGCGCGCAGCCGCCGCAGGCGTGGTCGGGGCAGGCTCAGCCTGGCGTGCGGCGGGCGCGGATGCCGGCGGGATGGCTTCCCCCTGGCGCGCGGTCAGGTTCGGAGCGGCGGGGCGCGCGGGTGTAGCGCCGGGCGCCGGAGCGGCCGCTGGGCGCGGCGCCCCGTTCCGGCCCGGCGCGGGCGCCGCGGCGGGTGGCGTGGCGGCCACAACGGCCGGAGCCGGGGCGGGCGTGGGCGCCGGTGGCTGCATCTGCTGCCGCAAGGCCTCGGCGCGCGGTGCTTCCGGCGCCGGCAGCACACGGGGTTGTTCGGTCCGGCCCGGCGGGCTGGTAGGCAGGCCGTCCGGGCGCACCCGGAAGGGCCGGCCGTCGGCCTCGATCAACGGCACTGTCCGCGGCCCCATCCGCGACATCGCCCAGATGATGGTCGCGGCCAGCAGCACGGACCCGGTAAGGCCGACCGCGATGATGAGGATTCGGCGCGTCATGTCCGACATGCCGCTGAGCCCGGCGAACCGGAACCCTGGCGTGGCGGCCCGTACCGAGGCCGCGCGCATCGGCCGCCGATGGCCGAAATTCTCCCAGGAACGCTGCCCGTCGCTCATGACGTCAGCCCCGGGTCACAACTCCACTTTCCGTTCATCGCGCAGCTCCTCGACCGGTGTCACCCCCATGACAGCGAGGCCGGACCGCAGAACCGCCCCCGTGGCCGCCACCAGCGCCATTCGCGCCCGTGTGGCCACCGGTTCGTCAGCCCGGATGAAGCGCAAGGTCGAATCGTCGCGCCCACGGTTCCACAATAGATGAAAGTCGCCGGCCAAGTCATTCAAAAAGAACGCCACCCTGTGCGGTTCGCGCGCTTGTGCGGCCGCCTCGACAACGCGCGGCCAGGTGGCCATGCGGCGAATGAGCGCCATCTCCGCCGGGTCGGCCAATGAATCCAAGGGCGCCGCGGCGAGATCGGCCAGTGACGGGTCGCCGGCGGCGCGCAGCACGGAGCGGATGCGGGCATGCGCGTATTGCACGTAGAAGACCGGGTTGTCGCGCGATTGCTCGATGACGCGGTCGAGGTCGAACTCCATCTGCGCATCGGCCTTGCGGGTCAGCATGGTGAAGCGGACTGCGTCGCGTCCCACTTCGTCGATCAGGTCGGCCAGGGTGATGTAGCTGCCGGCGCGCTTGGACATGCGGACGGGCTGGCCGTCCTTCAACACATGCACAATCTGGGTCAGGACCACGTCGAGGCTGACGCGGTTGTTGGTGAGTGCGGCGACTGCAGCCTTCATGCGGCGGACGTAGCCGCCATGATCGGCGCCCCAGACATGGACGAGCTCGTCGAAGCCGCGCTCGACCTTGTGCAGGTGGTTGGCGATGTCGTTGGCGAAGTAGGTGCCGGTGCCGTCGGATTTGCGGAGGGCACGGTCGGTGTCGTCGCCGAATTGGGTGGAGCGGAACAGGGTTTGCTCGCGGGGTTCCCAATCGTCGGGGGTCTTGCCCTTGGGGGCTTCCAGGATGCCCTGATAGATCAGGCCCTGGGCGCGCAGGCGCTCCTCGGCGCGTTCGAGGGTGCCGGATTCGATGAGCTCGGCCTCACTGACGAAGACCTGGTCCTCGACGCCTAGGGCGGCGAGGTCGGCGCGGATGGAGACCATCATGGCGGCGACGGTGAAGCGGCGCACCCGGGCGATAATCGCGTCGTCCGGCGGCATCAGCGCGCCGCCATTCGCCTGGAGCAGCGCGTCACCCACCGGTACCAAGTAATCGCCGCCATATTGCAGGACCTTGCCGAACTCGGCCTCCACCGTCGCGCGGCTTTCGTCGGGGTCAGCGCGGATGGCGTCCAGCGTATCACCCGGCAGCCCAGCCCGCGCGGCTGCTTCGAGGTATCGCCAGTACGCCGCCCAGGCCAAAGCCTGGACCTGCGCCCCGGCATCGTTGACGTAGTACTCCCGCGTCACGCCGTACCCGGCCTTGGCC